>JAIOIM010000644.1 GCA_019912505.1 Ignavibacteriaceae bacterium | reverse complement strand
AAACAGTAAGATATTAATGTTCTTTAAAATATTTTCTCCGAGTTGCTGAATCTAAATTCTGAACGAATATGATTCTACAACCAAAGGGGTAAGTTTGGAAACGAACTTGTCTGCCAGCTTTGCAACGGAGAGTTATTTCATTAGTAGTTCAACAAAACTGCTGTAACTTATAAAACCCCGCAATGCACAGCGGGGTTTTTGTTTTTTATTCAGTGCTACGCAAAAAGATAGAAGGAGTTCACAATGCATCAAATACCAAAAAGATATACAAAATTCACGGAAGATTATCCGCAAGTTGCAAAAGCATATGAAGAGCTTGGCGAAGCAGTTCATTCTGCCGGACCGCTTGATGAAAAAACGCGTGCATTAATAAAACTTGCAGTTTCAACCGGCGCACGATTGGAAGGAGCTGTCCATTCACACGTACGCAAAGCAATAAAAGCCGGTGCCACTGCTGAGGAAATGCATCAGGTTGCATTGCTGTCGCTGCCAACTATCGGGCTGCCTTCTATGATGGCTGCATTAAGCTGGATTGATGATATTATCGATATAAAAAAGTGATTGATAATTTATTTAATTTATTTTAGTCGTTTATCAAGGTAGGTTCACTTTCTTTTGGCGAGTAGAGAAAATGAGATTCGGCAAATCGGTAAAGAATGTCACGACAAATGCGCTATATATTTTACGATCGGCGATTGTGTTATGCCGCGCGAAGGAATTTTTGCAACAGTAATTTCAGGCGGTGAAATAACAATTGGTGATGAGGTAACTATCCTAAAATAATTTGTTATTGACACTTTCGAAAAAGGAAAAAAAATTGATTTCATACAATGAAGCAATAGAAATAATAAAAACTGAAATAAGAAAATTAACTTTTCAAACAGAAGAAGTTAACTTGCTGAATTCTTTAAATTGTATTCTTGCAGAGGATGTAATTGCAGATGTCGATCTGCCGCCATTCGATAATTCGGCTATGGATGGATATGCCGTAAAATATAGTGAAAGGAAAAAGTGGAATATTATAGGAGAAGTTTCAGCAGGGAACTATTCTTCTATAAAACTTTTAGAAAATGATGCTGTGCTAATAACAACTGGAAGTAAACTTCCGACAAGTGCTGATACCGTCATTCCTATTGAAGATGTAGATGTTGAAGGAAAACAATTTTTATTAAAGCCCGATGCTGCTTTCAAAAAGGGAATAAACATACGAGCCAAAGGGAACGATATACAAAAACGAAAAACTGCTGTTGATCGAATGACAAAAATAAATCCGCAAGTTGCAGCAGTACTTGCAAGCTGTGGAAAAGAAAAGGTGAAAGTAAATTGCAAACTTAAGATGGCAGTACTCGGCACCGGCGATGAATTGATACCGATTGCTCAGAAACCAACTGAAGATAAATTACGAGCATCAAACAACTATTCGCTTTATGCGGCTATAGCTGAAATAAATCATCTGCCGATAAATCTTGGCTTTGTAAAAGATGATAAGAAAATCGTCAGGCAAAATATTAAAGCTGCATTAGAGATGGATATTGATATGCTTATAACTACTGGCGGAGTTTCGGTGGGGAAGTATGATTTTCTTAAAGAATTATTTAAAGAAGCAGGCGTAAAAGAAAAATTTTGGAGAGTAAACATCAAACCTGGCAAACCGATTTATTTTGGCGTTTATGAAAAAGAGAAAAAAAGAACTCTTGTTTTTGGGCTGCCAGGTAATCCTGTTTCATGCTTAGTTAATTTTTATGTTTTCATAAAACCGGCAATTGATTATCTCTATCAGCAAAATAAAATAAATATTTTAACGGCACTGTTAGATGATGATATAAAGAAGAAAGACAACAAACGTCATTTTTCCCGCGGCTATATTTATGAAGAAAACGGTGAGTGGAAAGTTAAAGCAAAATTTTCTCAATCCTCTGGCAATCTTGTTGAAATGAGTCGCGCCAATTGTTTAATTGTAATTGATGAAGAAAAAATAAATCCGGTGAAGGGAGAAAAAGTAAAATGTATTCTGATATAACCGGAATTATTTTAGCGGGGGGTAAAAGCTCACGAATGGGTGTAAATAAATCTTTTCTGAAAATTGGAGAGAAAACAATTATCGAACACATTACTAAATTGATGAAATCCATTTTCAACGAAGTAATAATAATAACCAACACAGTAGAAGAATATGCCTATCTTCAGTTTCCTATGTACGAAGATATTTATAAAGGGAAAGGTCCGATGGGCGGAATACACTCCGGTTTAATAAATTCAAAAACTGAAAAAAATTTTGTTATTTCGTGCGATGTGCCGCTTATGACAAAAGAAATGATTGAATTTATTGTTGAATATGAAAGTGATAAGTCCGTAAAGTTTTGTGAAGCCGCAGGCTATCACCAGCCGATGGCGGGGTATTATACAAAGACCATTCTTACTGAATTAGAAATTACAATAACAAGCAATAATAAAAATATTGAAAAACCGTTTCATCATTTTCTTATGAAGATTAACTCAGAGATTATACATCCTCAAAAATTATCCTTTTACAAAGACGAAATATTTTTTAATGTGAACGAGCCAAAGGACTATGAATGGCTAACTGCTAAACACAAGTTTTATGGCGGCTAATAGTTCCTATATAATGCTTCAAGTGGAAAAGGGAATTTTATAAATTTACTGAGTGTAAAAATGGATATTCCAAAGATGAAAGAAAAAAACATCAATTGAAAGATTTATAGTTGTTGTCAGTCGAACCGAAACAATTTAATGCCAGGTTAAGATTATCAAAGGTATTGATATATTTTTTTAACCCTTCAAGAAGAAATGGGTTAGTTAGATTATTATTACGGTTTATTACCATATTTAATTCACCGGCACATTGCAATTTTAGTTTTCTTGAAATGTTTATCAATGCGCCAATAAATGCCGAATCCATATATTCAGTTTGACTAACGTCCACCAGAATTCGGTTAAAATTATTTTGAATTATGTCGAGCAAATATTGCTGAAAATTTAAAGACTCTTTGTAATCAGCCCGGTTTAAATTTACAAGTACAACAATTTTTCCATCTTGCATATATTGTTCATAATCTTTGGAAAGATCTCTGACTCGTTTGACGGGAATATTTTCTTGATTCTGTTGATAATTTTTTTGAAAAGAATTAAAATATTCGCTCTTCAATTCTACATTTCTATTTTTATCCGTTATTTGGTTTTCCAAAAAACTTGCGTTGGAATGTTCTTTAATTTGCGTTGCGGCTATGCTGGGTGTCGTCCGAATATTATCAACAATCATCGGTTTTATTTCATCCGAATTTTTAGCTGTACCGAGGTTTAAATCAATAACTCTCAGAATTTCTTCAAATTCAAATGGGTTGATGCATGATTGGCTAAACTCAAAATTTGTGCTTCGTCTTAAAGACTCTTTATTTTCCTCACTGCCCAGAAATATAATGGGAACATTTTTGGAGAGATTATATTCTTTTAGTTTTTTTATTCCCGAATAATCGTGTCCATTTTTTTGACTGATATTATACAAAATCAAATCAGCATTATTCAGTTTCGCTAAGTCCTCAACAGAATTATCGGACAACGAAACATGGCAGTTGTACCTGTTCTGTTGCAACAGCATTGAAAGAGAAGCTGCAAAACGTGGTTCCGCATCTATAATTAGAATATTACCCTTTGTGGAAGAGCGTTTTTCAAATATTGAATTTAAAGAGTTGACAAGTAGATTTGCTTTAAAAGGTTTTACAAGATAATCATCCGCCCCAAGGTCCATTCCTTTTTTCAGGTCGGATGAACCAGATTTTGCGCTCATAAAAAGAAATGGAATATCTC
>JAIOIM010000068.1 GCA_019912505.1 Ignavibacteriaceae bacterium | reverse complement strand
ATATTGGACTGTTTACAGTATTTGAAATTATTCTTCTATTATTTGCCGGTGCACTGCTTACGAGGTTAATTGACAGAATAAAACTTTTTGTTTCAACGCGCAACATCAAAAAAACTTTGCCCGTTCTATTGGCAGGGTTAAAAGTATTTTTATGGATAATAATTTTATTTAGTATCATTTCGTTATTTATAACACAGACCGATGAGCTTATTGCGGCGTTATTTTTAATTGGTTTAATTTTACTCGGTGTTGCAGCAATTCCGTTTTTGCGAAATCTTGTCGGAGGATTTTATATATCACTCAGCAAGCCGTTTGAAATAGGGGATTATATCTCAGTAAAAAGCTACAGCGGCGAAATTACAGAAATCGGGTGGCGCTCTACCATTATTGTAACCGAAGAAAGAAGCTTTGTAAATATACCAAACTCTGTTTTCTTGTTTGACGCTGTTGAGAATGTAAATGTGGGTCAGAAGGAACAACTTGTATCATTGAATTATGAATTCCCAATAGATTATGACAATAATTTAATAATCAAAATTCTTAGAGAGTCGGCAATATCCTCACCATTTTTGTTTGGTAGAAAGGAGCCGTCCGTTCTGCTCGAAAATACCGATTATATAAAGCGAATAAATAAGTATAAGTTAAATTTATACATCTTTGATTCTAAGTTTGAAAATGAAATGATACATTCTATAAACCAGGCAATTCTTGCGGCAGTAAAAAATAAAATTGAACTGATAAAGGATAATGTAAGTGAGTGAGCGGGGGAAGGAAATATTAAACCTAAGCTCAAGGATTATACTTATAATATCGGGTATAATCGGTATAGGCTCAATAGTTATTGAATACGGCTTTAGGGTTTCACACGCCGAAATACGTCTGCTTCATTATATTTCTATGGCGGTTGTATTTATTTTTGTTTTGTATCAATTCATACAGTTGTACATTATAAAGGAAAAATTAGCTCACATAAAACAGCACAAGTTTGAGTACTTTATTATCTCTTTTATACTTGTTGAGTTTTTTCTTTCCCTAATAGATTTAAGTTTGATAAAGCAGATTGGTTCGGCTCTAGACCTTAAGGATATTACATTTCTCTATATAGTGTTTGCACATGTTTACATCATACTTGGTATTGTTATCCGCGGACTTCGTTACAATATGAAGATACTGCAATCGCGACTTCACCCAACTAGAATATTTATACTAAGTTTTCTTGTAACCATTTTAACAGGTGCTTTGCTGCTGATGCTGCCTGCATCAACCGTCAGCGGAAAAATAAATTTTATCGATGCACTTTTTACATCAACCAGCGCGGTTTGTGTAACAGGGCTTATCACCGTTGATACGGCAACATATTTTACAACATTCGGACAGATTATTATTATGCTGCTGTTTCAAACCGGCGGTTTAGGGTTAATGACTTTTACAACTTTCTTTGCAATATTTCTGTCAGGCGGACTTGGGATAAGAGAACGTATTTTATTGCACGATTTATTAAATGAAGAAAATATCGGAGCAATCACAAGAGTTCTCGTTTATCTTTTAGTAACAACATTTGTAATTGAAATAGTCGGAGCCATGCTTTTATTTCAAAGTATTCATACAAAGTTCGACTCTATATACGCGGCTGCATTTAATTCCCTTTTCCATTCTGTTTCTGCTTTTTGCAATGCCGGGTTTTCGTTATTTACTTTAAATCTTATGGACCCTTCTGTACAACACAATTATTTGTTTTTATCGGTAATATCTTTTTTAATTATTCTCGGCGGTCTCGGTTTTCCAACCATTTTTGGGTTCTTCACTAAAAAGACTACAAGAACTTCTTTTGGAAAGATAAAAATTACTTTGAATCTGCAAAACTCAATTGTAATTTTTATGACACTGTTCCTGATAGTTGGCGGAACAATATTGTTTTATCTCCTCGAAAATAGCAATACACTTACAGGGCTTAATGAACTTGACAAATGGTTTCAATCTTATTTCCAATCGGTAACAACACGTACTGCTGGTTTTAATTCTCTCAATATTAGTCAGCTAACAGTTCCGACATCAATAATGTTTTTGTTTTTGATGTTTGTTGGCGCCGGACCCGGTGGTACAGCCGGCGGTATTAGAGTTACAACATTTGCAATAATTGTTGCCAGCGTTTGGTCGATAATAAGAGAACAGCGGCAGGTAAAAATTGGTAACCGCAGCATCCCGAATGAAATAGTTGTTAGGTCTTTGCTTAAAATGTTTATGACCATTCTGTTCATTACTTTAGTTCTTTTTGGGCTTACTTTTTTTGAAGATAAAAGTTTACTCGATCTTGCTTTTGAATGTTTTAGCGCTTTTGGTACTGTCGGTTTATCGAGAGGAATTACCCCTATGCTGACCGTACCCGGTAAATTAGGAATTATTATTTTGATGTTTATCGGAAGAATTGGTCCGCTGGCATTTATTTACGGTATAATAAAAGCAAAAGAAAAACTTCGCTACGATTTACCAAGTGAAAATATATCCATACTATAATAGGAGTTTAAATGAAAAATAAATTTGCGGTAATTGGTCTCGGCGATTTTGGTATGAGTGTGGCAACAAACCTTGCAGAAAACGGGGTGGATGTTATTGCTGTTGACCATGATTTGGAAGTTATTGAGGAAATAAAGGATAAAGTTGCGTATGCCGTACGAATGGATTCTACGGATGAAAAAGCATTAAAGTCGCTTGGAATTGATAAAGTTGACGCAGTTATAATTTCTATTGGAACTCATTTTGAAGACACTATACTTACATCGGTTCTTTTACTTCAAATGGGTGCAAAAAAAGTTGTGGCACGCGCTTCTACAAAAATTCAGGAGAAAATATTAAAACGGCTCGGCGTACATCAGGTAATAATTCCGGAGTTTGAAATTGCAAAACGTCTTGCCAACAACTTAATTCATGAAGATATACTTGAATATATTCCATTAGATGAAAATTATAATATTGTGCAAATTGCCGCGCCAAAAATGTTCATCGGCAAAACACTCCAGGAACTTGACCTTAGAATAAAATATAATGTGAATCTTATTACGATAAAAAGAAATCACATTATACAAGATGAAGAAACGGGTAATAAAATTACCAAACCAAGAATTTACGGAGTGCCTACTTCGAGCACATTAATTGAAGACAACGATATACTTATTCTGCTCGGTAAAGACAGGGATATTAAAAAGGTTATTGAATAGGTATGGATATTTATCCCATAACGCGTCCGTAAAACAAGTTTTTAATTTGCTGTAATTTTGTTATTTTTTAAAAAAGATAATACGGTATTTTGAAGGTTAGCTAATTATTCTGTGTAAATAATAATTTTCTGCCTACCATATTTAAAAACAATTGCCCAAGGAACTTTTTATGCTAAATCGGTTTATAGCTGCGTGTAACAAATTTAAAGACAAAACCGCTTTTGTTATTAATGGCACCAGTTTTTCTTATTTACAATTAGCCCAAAAAATTTCAGATATTAGATTTGCTATT
>JAIOIM010000643.1 GCA_019912505.1 Ignavibacteriaceae bacterium | reverse complement strand
CAACCGCCGTATTTGTTTGGGTTCAAATTTCATATAAATTTGAAGCACCTATTTTTTCAAAAAAAAATCATAATGAAATAATGAAAAATATTCTTGCACTTCTCTTTCTTTTATCAGTTTCTCTCTTTTCACAAAATATAACTTGGAGCGATATAACCGCTAACCACTCTACTTTGCCCGGCGGTGTAAAGTTATTTCATGGCGGGCGACAATCACCCGCATTAAAAATTTGGTATTTTGATGTTGATATGAATAGAAGCGACATCGGCATCAAAGCATACAAATCAAAAAATATAAAAGAAGGGATTACTTCATTTGTTCCTTCGTACAACGCAGTAGCCGGCATAAACGGTGGGTACTTCAACACACAAACCGGCGCATCCTACTCCGCAGTCGTTACACCCGATGGAGTTTCCGCAAAAAATATTTCAAGCGTTGTGCGCGATGGTAAAACATATTTTCTTACAAGAAGTTTGTTCGGCATAACCGACACAAGAGAAATGGCAGTTGATTGGATTTATCATTTCGGCAGCAACATAAAAGATATCTACAGATTTGATACACCCATTCCGAATCAGCAGGGAACACCCGCTCCCCTTCCAAGTCCTTCCACAGGCGAGGCTTATTACGAATTAATTGTAGGAATCGGCGGCGGACCAACCTTAGTAAAAAATGGGATAAAAAATATTACTTATAATGAAGAAGTTTTTTGGGGTTCCGGTGTAGGGCTTACAAATCAAGATCCCCGCACAGCGGTAGGTTACACAAACGAAAACCACGTAATAATGGTAGTTGCCGATGGTAGGCAAACGGCAAGCAGCGGTTTAAGTTTAACGGAACTTGCTGATGTAATGATAAACCTCGGTTGCATTGAAGCTATGAATCTTGACGGAGGAGGATCATCTCAAATCGCTGTCGGCAGCACGTTGATTAATTTGCCCGAAGGGGGAACTTTTCAAAGAGAGATTCCTACAATGCTCGCAATCGTAAAAAACGATTCGGTTCCGTATTTGCCGCCGGTGTTTTATAGGAAGGTAGAAGACACCGGTGATGCAGTAGTTTCTACTGTCGGAGATTGGAGCCCTTCAAATATTGCCGGTTATTGGGGCAATACTCCGGCATTAAAAGCATCCCAAGGCAGCGGCGAAAGTTATGCTGCGTTTAAACCTAACCTTCCCGGGGCAGGCACATATTCAATTTATGGGTGGTGGACATCGGCAAGCGACCGCTGTTCCGATACACCGTTTATAATAAACCATAATGGTTTCGTTGATACCGTTCGTGTTGATCAAACAGAGGGAAGATTTAAATGGAACCTTATCGGAAGTTTTAACTTTTCCGGC
The DNA here is from genome assembly GCA_019912505.1 of Ignavibacteriaceae bacterium. Classification (GTDB taxonomy): domain Bacteria; phylum Bacteroidota; class Ignavibacteria; order Ignavibacteriales; family Ignavibacteriaceae; genus CG2-30-36-16. The sequence continues at coordinate 1,430 of JAIOIM010000643.1, read as the reverse complement.
GGCAGTAATGAAAGTGTAACAATTTCCAATGCAGCAAATACTCCAGGTTACGTAATTGCAGACGCAATAAGATATTTATCATTTGATTCAATAGCAGTCGGAGTAAAAGAACAATTAGACCACGGAATAAAATTGAACTTTAGGTTAGAGCAAAACTATCCGAATCCATTTAATCCTTCCACAAAAATTAGATACACAGTTCCGACCTCACCCCTAACCCCTCTCCTTACAAAGGCGAGGGGAACCGGAGAGGTTGATGTGAAATTGAAAGTATTCAACGTACTGGGTATTGAAATAGCCTCACTTGTAAACGAACAAAAACTGCCGGGCACATACGAAATAATATTTAATTCCGGCAGCCTTGCAAGCGGTGTATATTTTTACAAACTAACCGCGGAAAATTACTTTGAAGTTAAGAAGATGGTTTTGATGAGGTAGGGAGAAACTATTCTGCTTTTTTTTGATAAAATATTTTTCCGATTCTATCTATGTGCTCTTTCAAATCGTAATTTTTAATTTTAGTGTAGATTGATAAATCAATTTTATAAGGCAGCATCAGATCATCAAGTTCTATTTCAATTTTCTGCTGAACATGAAGAGAAAGATTGGTGCCGTATAGAGTAAGATCGATATCCGATCCATTTTTATTTGTACCCTTTACCCTCGACCCATAGATAATCACTTTCTCAACCGATGAGTACTCGTTGAACACTGTGTTTATTTTATTTATTGTTTCTTCAGACAAACCGAATAACATATTATTCCCCTTCTTCCAAACTTAATTTATTTAATGTACCCTGCAGCTTTTCAAATTCTGTTTTATAATTCTTTCTAATAGCCACAGCAATTTCCATCGCCGTTTCTTCATCGTAAATATGAGACGATTTATTTCGACTTTGAATCATATCCATCCATATCTTACCGTTTTCAATTAATCCAAGTCTAAAGGCTTCTTTAGTTGTATCTTTTGAGCCGTAAATATTTTTATATCCTTTCGATTCAAGAAAATCCTTTAGAGTATTCCATGCCAATTCGTGAGTAAATTCAAATGCTTGAATTAAACCCTGGGTTTCGAGCTGCGAAAGTTCCCTTATTGCAGCAAGTTGTACCCCATCTTTTAGTTGAAGAAGTGCTTTCTCAAAATTCAAAAACCTCTGCACCGTAACTTTTATTCCGGAATTAAAGGTGACAATAATAATGCAATGTTGGCGGCAGCGGCTATGAATTTCAAAAGAATGATGAATAAGTGGAAAGAAAAAATACGTTTATTTTTGTCCCATTTTTTCAACTTCTTCTTTGAACAAATTTCAACGTTTATTAACCAATTAATTACGCAGTATCATAACTATCCGAAAGTTTAAGAAATAAGAAAAGCTCCTTATCTTTGAAGTTCGAAAAAACAAACAAGGATAATCAATGGAGCTTTTCAA
>JAIOIM010000642.1 GCA_019912505.1 Ignavibacteriaceae bacterium | reverse complement strand
ACTTAAAACAGCCGATTTGTAAGATATTTACATTATATTAAGCGTTTTTCTACAAAACTTGTATACTTGTTGCCGGCAATTATTATATGATCGAACACTGGTATATCTAAAATTTTTCCAGCCTCTACTAATTTTTTTGTTATGGCAATGTCTTCGTTGCTCGGCTCAGGGTTGCCGCTTGGGTGATTGTGAAGTAATATAATACTGGCACTTTTATTTTCAATTGCCGATTTAAATATTTCGCGTGCATGAACTACGCTTGAATTTAAATTACCGATAGAAATTATTTCATACTTTATAATCTTGTTTGCGCTGTTAAGACAAATAACAACAAAATTTTCTTTATCTAAATGATTGAATAGAGGAATAAACATTTCGGCGGCAACTGCCGGAGCTGTAATTTTTTTTTCGGAAGCCCAACGGGATTGAAATAATATACGCCGACTAATTTCGAAGGCGGCTAAAAGGGATACTGCTTTATCGTTACCTATGCCTGCTGTCTTGGTTAATTCATTTATTGATTTTGTAGAGAGATTGGCGAGGTTGCCGAAACCTAAAATTAGTTCTTGCGAAAGTGTAATAACTGACTTTCCTTTTAGACCCGTGCGGAGAAGTATTGCGATGAGTTCTGCATCGGTTAAACTTTGAGCGCCGCGCATTACAAGTTTTTCACGCGGGCGGTCATCCAACGGAAGATCTTTTACGGATAACATCTTTAACCTATTTATTTGTTTTTATTTTCCGGATTTAAACTTATCTATTAGTTCAAATTTACCGTCTTTGTAACGGACTATATTTAAAAACTTATTTACTCTCTCATCATCAAAAGATATGTTGTTATGGAAACCGGAACTTATTATTCCCGATTCCATTTTCATTTTTATGCTTTCTCTATCGGTATTGATATTTCGTAGTACCGTAAGCAGATATTTTCCTGTATCGTATCCGTAAAAAACATTACGGTTCGGATCGAGCCCTGTTACATCATTAAATCTTTTACTAAAAGCCTTATATCCGGGATTATTAAAATCAATAAAATAATCGGATGTAAATGTAATTTTATTGCTTATCTCCGGTGATGTTTCAAAGCCGGAAGCCAGCAGCCAATCTTGATTACCATAAACAGCAATGTTTAAGTTGTTGCGCACCATCTCGGATAGTATTGCAGGCACATCAACCTTGCTTGCCAATGGAATGTAAATACCCTCAATATTGTTGTGCAATTTTGATATGCTGCCAATCTGACTCGATAGATCAAACGTATTACTGCTGTAGGTTTCTTTTATAACAATCATTCCGCCAAGTTTCTCAAATTCTTGTTGAAACTCGCCGGCGAGAAGGGGTGAATAGCCTTCTATTGCATTTAGTATTGCCATCCTGCGTTTGTTTTCAACGTAATATACGTATTGCGCCATTAATTTACCGCGCAAGGTAAAAGTTGAATTTGCCTGAAAAAAATTATTGTACAATCCGGTTAAATCGTTATCGGTAGCAGTGGGAGATATTATTGGTAAATCATTCCCGTTAAATTCTTGTAAAGCAGTTCTTACTTCGGTGCTGAACACGGGACCTATTACTGCTTTTACATTTTGAAGACTTGTAAAATATTTTTTTATTTCATCAATTTTTTCTTTGGAAAGTTCAGTGTCCTTTGTTATCAAACCAATTTTCTCCTGATGCTCCTCATTATACTCAAATATGGAGTATCGGATTCCTTCTAAAATTTCTTTTGCAGCATCAGTCTGGTCATTAGTTAGCGATACCCCGCTTAAAGGGAGCATTGCGCCAATTAAAGTCGTTGTAATAGTTACGCCGGGCAAATTTGTATTAGCGCCGCCGCTTAATAATTCTAATGCACGCCCTTTTTCTGGCGAGTTAGGATATTTTCTAATTAGCTCCTCAAATGTTTGTTTTGACGCCTGAAGGTCAGCTTCTTTTTGATAAACCTTTCCCAGCAAAAACATAATATAAGGCGATACTTTTTCACCGGAATAAAGTGTGTTTAAAACTCTAATTAAAGATGAAGGAAGATAATTGTACGCAATCTTTTCACCGCTAACTTTTGCATAACTAAGGTACTCTGTTGATTGTGTTTCATCAATAAGGCTGATTAGTGGTTTTAAGGCTTCGTAATAGTCTTTCTGTTCAAAATAAATATCGGCAAGCGTTAGCCTTGCTTCATCCAAATATTTTGTTGCAGGGTAAACCGACATCAAACGGTTTATTGTTTCTATTGCTTCCGGCAGACGCTCTAACTTTACCATTGTTTTGGCTTTGAATAAATATGCCGCTGTTGTTTTTGAATTTTTGCTTTCGTAAGAAGTAATACGATCAAAAATCTTAAGGGCGTCTTTATATTGAAAAGCATCGTATAAATTTACGGCAAGTTTAAACTCCGTATTTATATTTTCTGCATTTTGGGAAAATGTTGCGGTGGAAAGAAGAAGTAAAAGGGATACAATAAGAAAATATTTTAATTTAACCATCACTAACCGCGTTTTTATTTAATATTAATTTAGCGTTTTTTTTCCCCTGCAAAGCATATCTGTTTTCGGGATCTAATTCTATCGCCATTTCAAAATACTTCAGGGCATCATTTGCTTTATTAGCTTTAAGACAAACCTGTGCAAGTTCTACATAAATTTCGGGCGAAGTATCGGAAGATATTTCTATAAACTTCAAATATTTTTTCTCGGCTTTTATAAAATCACCTGCTTTTAGATATATTTTGCCTGCAAGTTCAAATAGCTCTGCTTGCTTTTTGTTTTGCTGTATCGATTTTTCAATCGGCTTTATCGCGTGTCCAACCATTCCCAATTTATAATAAATTTTTGCAAGTAAATAGTTGAATTCCCAGTAATCGAAATAAACAGGCTCGGCACGTTTTGCAAAATCAAGGGCAATATCGTAATTCTCCAAAGCAACTTCAATTTTAACAAGATATAAATAGGCTTCATGTATTAAATCGGATTTGTGCTTGCTGCTTACAAAAGTTAAAAAATTTATCTTCGCAATTTCATAATCACTC
>JAIOIM010000067.1 GCA_019912505.1 Ignavibacteriaceae bacterium | reverse complement strand
CGCTCATCGTGTTCGTTCACTTTGGAACGTTCTTCAAAGTAATCGAATAGTTCCGCGTCAATGTTATAATGTTCTGTATAGTTGAAATTTTCCAAGTTCGCTATTCCTTTTAAGTGGTGGAAAATTACAAAAAATGCCGGCTAAAATAAATAACAGCTTTTTTTTCTTTGTTGCTTTTAATAGATTTGGCTCAGTTAAATGAATGTTAAATGGATAAACTTAGAATAATAATTTCACGACCGGATAGAATTGGCGATGTTGTTCTGTCCACATTTATGCCGAGAGAAATTAAAAGAACTTTCCCGAATAGTTATGTTTGCATGCTTGTAAAAAACCACACGAAGACATTATATATTAATAATCCTTTTGTTGATAAACTTATTGCTGTTGATGATTTTGATTCAAGCTTTAGCTTAGTTCTGGAAATTAGAAAACAAAAGTTCAATTATTCCGTAATGCTTCTGCCGACAGAAAAAGTAAACTGGGTGTTTTTTGCCGCAGGTATAAAAAATCGTATCGGTGTAGGGCATAAATTTTACCAATTTATCACAAATGCAAAAAGCACCTACCGGAGGAAGTATATTCCTTTACGTCACGAAGCAGAATATTGCGCAGATTCATTACGCAAGATTGGAATAATTCCCCAATCCATTAATCCTGAAATTTATTTCTCATTAGAAGAGCGGAATGAAATTGAAAATATCAAAAAAAAATATGGTTCAGGCAGCGCGTATTTAATCGGAATAAACTCAACAAGCGGCGGCTCCGCTCCAAATTTATCGCCTTCAGAGTACCGCAAACTTGTGTTAAAATTATCTTCTATCGCGGAAGTAAAAGTGCTAGTTATGGATATGCAGCCGGCAGAGGAATTGTCTTCTTTAGAGGGAATAGAGTATCCTTGTTTAAATTTACCTTTAAGAAATGCGATGGTTCAATTTGCAGCACTTGACTTACTTATAGCCCCCAGTACAGGTCCGATGCATATTGCGGCAGCGGCTAAAGTAAAAACGCTCGCACTATTTTGCTCGACACCTGCCTGTTCCCCGACATTGTGGGGACCGCTTGGGAATGAATCAAAAATTATATTACCGGAAGCAGGCTATTGCCGTTCAGTTTGTCACGGTGATGCCCAAAAGTGCGACTTCAGCGGCGAAGGTGGAATAGATGCTGATCGAATAGAAAAAGCGGTTATTGATATGCTCCCTAACTTAAAATGAAAAATATTCTTCTTGCATTTAATAGCTTTAAAGAAGTAGCAGATTCTGTAGAAATCTGTGATTTAATGAACGATAATCTAAGAGGAGAAGTTGAGTGTATTCTACTTCCGATATCAGATGGTGGGGATGGATTTTTAGAAGTTTGTAAATTTTTTTTTAAGTTAGAATGCTTAACTTATTGTATAAAAAATTTTTATAATGAATTAATTTTTAGATTACTTGTGGGAATTAAAAAGAAATCTGCAACTGCATATATTGAAGTAGCTTCCGCAATCGGACTAAACCTGATCCCGTTTCAAGAAAGAAATCCGAACTTATATAATTCCAAAGC
>JAIOIM010000641.1 GCA_019912505.1 Ignavibacteriaceae bacterium | reverse complement strand
TGATGACGGAGCGGGTTGTCTTCAATCAATGGAGGTACCCGAGTTGTTTAAACGCCTCGACATCAAACCAAAAAGAACCATTCGTTGTGTGTTATTTATAAATGAAGAAAACGGAACCAGGGGAGGCAGAGCTTACGGCGTTTTTGCAGATACTTCGATGGAAAAACACATTGCAGCAATTGAGGCGGATAGAGGTGCGTTTACACCACGCGGTTTTAATGTAACGGCTGATTCAAATAAAATTGCCAAAATGCAAACATGGCTTCCGGTACTCAAAAAATCTTTGATTGATTGGATAGAAAGCGGAGGCAGCGGCGTAGATGTTTCTTATATAAAAAATGCAGATGCGCTTATCGGTTATGTGCCTGATGCTCAGCGTTATATGGATGTTCATCATTCCGGCAACGATACATTTGAATCTATACATCCACGAGAGATGGAATTAGGCTCGGCTGCAATTGCTATCCTTGTATATTTAATTAGCCAAGAAGGGCTTTAACTTTTTTCAAACAATCGTTCGAATCCGTCATAAGCACGTAGTGGAATCAAATCGAATTCGATAAACCCATTTTTTACAAGAGGCAGAGTCTGCATAATTTTTTCTGCCTCTTCTTTTGATTCAGCCTCGAGCATTAAAACTACTGTAGACTTATCTTGCCTGAAATACATTTCTCTAATAAACCCATTCTTAAATAACTCCCAGGCACGTACTGATTCCTCTTTTAAATAAGGAGTCATTTTTTTAAAAGTCAAATCCGATATTTCTTTTTCAATTGCTAATATTTTCATTTTATTACAACTCTATAAATCAATATTCATTCGTTCAACAAAAATTATACATTATACATTGTAAATTGTACATTCAAAACTTCCGTCTTTACTTAATCATCACCATTTTGCGTACTCCCCTGGTTACGCCGTTAACACTAAGCGAGTAAAAATAAATACCGCTCGATAAGTTGTTACTGTTAAAACTGAGTGTGTGGCTGCCAGCTAAATCTTCTGAATTATATAGCATCATTACTTCCCTTCCCAATACATCATATAATCTAATTACAACGCGTCCACGTTCTATAATGTAATAATTTATTAATGTGGAGGAATTGAAAGGGTTGGGATAGTTTTGGGAAAGTTTATAATCGGAGATTGGAACAGTATTTGTTTCCGTTGTTGATGTAATTAATGAAGCATTGTTTAACGTAATTAGATACGCAGAATCTGCATCAGCTTTTGTTTGTGTATAAAGTATTTTTTTGTTTTCATCAAAATAAAAGCCGTACAGTGATGTGCGAAGATCGGAATAAGAATTTTTCATCGGCAATAGTGATGAATTTAGGTTTACACTTTCCGGCATCTCGCGAACACAATGAAACTCCGATAAATAAATTCGATGTTGTTGTTTCCCTTGATATGTACCCTGGACTTCATTTATCATTAAATTAACAGTGGCGGCAGTATCACTCCCGATGGTGTATTGGTACAATGACGTTAGGGAATAGTACGCACGCGTATAATCTAAAGTTTTTCCATCATCTTCGTACAACGTAAAACTTCCATCCGAAGTTAGCGAGGAATAAACCGCAAAAATTAAAGTATCATTCAGAGATTCATCCACATAATTTTTTACCGGTTGTTTTGGAATTACACTTCCGGCTTTTAAAAAAACCGGCATCTCGTTGAGGGGGGTATTAATAAATATACTTTTACCGCCGTTATAAACTTTGTCGTTCCAATAATAAATCCATTCGCCCTGAGGCAGGTAAATATTTTTATCAGTAACTCCTTCATTAACAACAGGTGAAACCAACATGCTGCTGCCAAGCATATATTCGGAAGATGTGTTGTAAAAATTTTCTTCCGGGTATTCAAAAAAGAGGGGACGCACTATCGGTATTCCTGCTTTAAAATTTTCATAGGCTGCGGAATATAAATACGGTAAAAGTTTGTACCGTTCTCTGATAAATTTTGTAACAACCTCCTCGGCAAAAACACCATAACCCCATGGCTCTTGAGCTTGGTTATCCACACCATGCGCCCGCATCACGGGTGAAAACGCACCATGCTGCATCCATCTGATGTATAACTCAGCCGATGTTGTTGAACAACAAAACCCACCTAAATCGGAATGATGATAAGCAAGACCGGACATTCCCATATTTAGCATCATTGGTAATTGAACCTGCAAACCTTGAAAATTTGAACTAACATCCCCCGACCATGGGAATACACCAAAACGTTGAATCCCAGCGAAACCAGAACGTGTGAGATTAAACAGCCGTTCATTTGGGCGGATGGAATTAAACTTTTCGAATATAGTTTCTGCCCAAAGTAAATTATAAATGTTGTGTACTTTTTGGGCACTACCTAAATTATGAATCATATCATCCGGATGCCGTTCGGGCTCACCAAGATCAGTCCATAACCCTGCGACATTTTGATTAAATAAATTTGTATATTTTTCGCCGAGCCAGTTCCGCACATTTGATTTTGTAAGATCAAGCAATCCGGCATTACAATTACACGACCACCAGTTTGAGAGTGTGTAAGGATTACCAAGATAATTAACAGCAAAGTATCCTGAGTTCAAAGCAGTTGGGTAGTTGGATGAACTTTGGGTTACATATGGCTGCACAATAAGAACAGTTTTTATCCCAATTGTTAAAAAACCATCAATCATTTGCTGATGAGTAGACCAATTAGAATTGTTCCACTGCATGTCACCCATCTGATTATACCAATAGAGATCTAAGATTATTGCATCGCAAGGAATTTGTTTTTGACGGATTGTTTGAACAAAACTGTTTGCTTCCGATTGATTCCGATAGCCGTATTTAGATTGCAAATATCCAAGCGACCAAAGCGGTGGGAGCGGCTGACTTCCGGTAAGCCAGGTAAAAGCCTCAAGTTGTTCCGGAACTGTGGCTCCGACAATTAAGTAATAAGTAAGTTCACCTCCCGAAACCGAATAACTAAAACGATTGTTATTTGAGAACCCGAAATCATAAAAATCTTTATAAGTATTATCTATAAATAGTGCATAACCTTGGGCGGTTGTAATTAATGGGACGTTAATATTCATCACCGGTTCGGGGTTAGAGTAACCAAATACTGTTGTGTTGTAACTTAAAAACTTTTGCCCTTTTTTATCAAGCGATGTTCCCCGCTCGCCTGTGCCGTAAAAATGATCATTGGGTTTTGAAACAAAGTTAACAATTCTCTCTTCGGACGAAACGGCAAAACCACCTTCAACCGGCTCTTCTAATATTTTTTCGGAAGCGGCGTTATAATACGAAACTCTTAGAGGATACTTTTTACAAACAACTTTTATTTTGGATGAAATTATTTCAAAAGTTGAATCACTCTCTTCAAGCGAAAAAGGAATAGAATTAGTTGTATCTCGTATTACGGTAAATGATGAGTCTGACGCAGATGATAGAGTCGGAAGAAAATCTACTCTCAAAACATCACTGCGGTAAAAGGTAAAAATAATCATTGCAGAATTTGCAATAACTTTTATCCTTCGCCCATCCACCGAGTGCCCTGTATAATTGCCGATATAAGTTTGAGCAATTGAATTAAATGAAAATAAAATGAATAAAGGAATCCATTTAATATAGCAGTTTAACTTTTGCATTCTCTCATTAACTAATGAATGTTAGATTAAAAACGTAACCTCAATTTAGGTTTTTAATAAGTAGTTGACAATTAAAGTGAGGCTATTTTCAATTTTGAAAGTGTGAAAATTAAATAGATTGAAACCAGATTTCTTGAAATGAAAATCTGCCCTCCGAACCGACAATTTGTAAGATAAAACTTATCAACCCTTTATAAGATGAAATTCGCAGAATGCGTTATTTGAGCAAGAATATTTCTTACAAATTGTCGGGGTTAGCCCCGCTATAAAAAATTCATTTCCAAAGAATTTCTTGGGTTAATCCAATTTTATATACTTTGCTGCAAGTGCACCACATATCGGGCAGTTTACTTCCGGTTTGCCGAACTCTATATGTCCGCATACAGGACAAAGATAAAAATCTTCAACTTCAAGATCTTTACCTGCTTTAACCGCTTCTAACGCTAAAGTATAAAGTTTTGCGTGAACAGCTTCTGCATCGATGGCATAGTTGAACATTCGTGCAGCTTTATGCCCTTCAGCTTTTGCTTGCTCCAGCATGGGAGGATACATTTGTTCAAATTCATAAGTTTCACCCGCAATAGCTTCCTGTAAATTATCGACTGTTGTACCAATTTTATCCATTGCTTTTAGATGACCTTCGGCATGAATTTTTTCGGCTTCGGCAGTAAGCCGAAATAACTTTGCGATATTCTTAAATCCCTCAGCATCTGCTTTTTTTGCAAATGCACGATATTTTTGATTTGCCTGGCTCTCACCAGCAAAAGCATCCCCAAGGTTTTCTTTTGTTGTCGGCATAATATTTCTCTTTAATAGTTTTAAATTTGTCTTACAAAGCAAACAATATTCATTGATAGAAACAAGTTTATAAAAAAATCAGCTAAGTTACATTATCACTGTTTCAAGTCAACTTGTTTAGTTTTAATATTTATTTACAAATTTGTAACAAGTTTTAAGATTTGTAAAAAATTTGTTCAGACCACAGTCGTTAATTACCAACTGAGAAAC
>JAIOIM010000640.1 GCA_019912505.1 Ignavibacteriaceae bacterium | reverse complement strand
CTACCGGCGTAACAATTGTGCTGCTGTTTAAGAAAAAATTTTCTGCTGCTGCAATAAAGTTAGAATGGAAAAATCTTTTATTAGTCGGTCTCTTAACCTCTGCTGCTTTTGTTTTGCATATGACTGCACTATCACTAACGTATGTTGCTTATGTGGTAGCGTTAAAGAGGATGTCCGGGATGATTTCCGTTTTTCTTGGTTACTTTTTCTTAAAAGAAGCGAACATCCGCCAAAGACTTCTCGGTTCGGTTATTATGTTTGTTGGTGTTTTGTTAATTGTGTTATTTTAAAATTCAAATGTAATAGATCGGTTTTTCTTTTATTTAAGTCACAGCACTCACTCATGATGATGCACTTGTTCCCCTGGTGTTCTTTTTGAGATTACCGCATTTTGTTACACAAAGTCGCTCAAAGTTAACACGAAGTATCACAAAGATTGATTCCTATGTTATGATGGTATTTAAAATATTCAGGTTTACACTTGGAAAGATTTTGATGCTTTGCTTCCAATAAACCTTCTTAACATTATTTACCGCTGACAACCGCAATGTTAAATAAACCATATTATAAAATGAGAATGTTTCTAAGATGATTATATTGAAGAATCAAAAAAAACGTGGTAAGTTTATTTATAGGGATAAAAAAAGCCCCCATCTTAAATGACGGGGGCGTTATAGAGCCGATTATTTTATCAGCAACATCTTTTTAACTGAAGTAAAGTTACCACTAACACCGGTTGCATTTATTTGATAGAAATATGTGCCGCTTGCAAGATTGGTTCCGTTAAATTGCAGTTTGTAGTAACCTGCATCTTTAAGTTCATTTACTAAAGTTTCTATTACTTCGCCGAGCGAATTGAAAATTGTAATAGTGACTTGCGATTTTTCAGGTACCGCAAAATCGATAACAGTTGATGGATTAAATGGGTTTGGGTAATTTTGTTCCAAAACAAATGTATTGGGTTTGCCTACTTCAACTTCAACTGATTCGCTGAAATCGAACTTGCCGTCAAAATCAATCTGTTTAATTCTGTATTCGTATTTCCCCGGTTTTAGGTTTTTGTCGGTAAAGGAATATTTTGTTTTCTCCGTCGAAGTTCCTTTCCCTTGAATCCATCCGGCTTCAATCCAATTATCAGACTCCGATTTCTTTTCGATTTTGAAACCCATATTATTAGTTTCTGTTGCAGTCTCCCAACTTAAAACTGCGTCATTTCTAACACCAACTGCATCAAACGAAGTTAATTCTACAGGTATTGCTTGAATCGTCATAGCAACCGGAACAGTAATAGTGGGGTTAACCGGATCGTTACTTGTAATAACCATATCCATACCATAATTACCGTTTGGGTAATCTTCAGTCTGAAATGTTAATTCAATTGCGGCGCTGTTGCCGTTGTAGAGTGTTCCATTCATATTACCGTTACCAACCAACCAATCAGGTTCTGCCGCAATTTGAACAGCTAAATTGTTTTTCAAGTAGGCTGCGTTATACGCAACTTGTAATCCATCGCTGCCGGAAGCGTTTTCAATACCGACCGTGCAGGCGTTTAAGGTTCCGGTAATGTTGTTATAATAAATATTTATTTTCCCGCTTGAGAAAAGGACAACCTGGAAAGTATATGATGCTGTACCGGAGTAACGCTGATAATTCGTCCATTGAATTATCATTTTATTCCCATCCTGTTTGTAATAGACAGTACCGGGTGATTTCGCATCAAGATCATCCCAGAATGGGGAAATAATTTCGTCCGGCACTCCGGAGCTTGGAATGGAAGAATTTGTAAATGTATTAGATGTTATCGGCGCAAAAGTTATAAACCCATTTGATGATAAATAAACTTCGGTTTTTAAACCTCCATAAAATTTAAAATTAAACCCAAGGTTTATTGGGCCGGCATATCCTTCATCCGTGGGACCAAATGTACCGGTAGGAATCCAATTTGTAACCGGTGTGCCTGTTGCGGCAATATCATTCCATACATAAGCGGGACCGTTCGGTTCATCGCTATCAATCCATTCGTATCCAAAGTTATCCGGTCCGCCCGATCCTTTTATTGATTGACCGAAATTTACTTCGTTGGAATTTTTTTCATTAATACCTGCATTTTGATTTTTTGACGGCACGGGAATAACTCGTGCGCCGATAATGCCGTTTGGAAATGTATTATTTGCAAACTGAATATCATAATCTAAAGTAGAAGAGTTTGCTGTTATATTATTTATCCAAACAGTATCCACGTCAACCGTACCTTGGCTCATAATACAATTTAATGAAGAGGGGGTAACCAATAATGTCGGAGCCTGGAATGTTGACGCATTTGGGTTGTTGGAAATAGGGGAGTTGTTATTCCATAAATCTTGTGCCTTTACTGAAAAATAGTAAGGCGTACCGGCTGCAAGGTTTGTTATTGCAAAAGATTTATGCGTCCCTGCTGTATCCGATTGGTTACCGAACACCATACGTGGGGCAGCATTAAAATCGTTATCATTTAATATTGGATTTGTTGAGTAACGAATATCATAACTTACAATTCCGCCAAAAGTAGAATCATACGGAGCCGACCAGTTCAAAGTTAAAGAGCTTGAAGTAGGATTGCCAACAGAAAGATCAGTAATGGCTTCGGGGGGAGTGGTATCCGGCAATACAACTTTTTTTGTTGAAAGGGAAGGATCGCCCATCAAGTTGTACATTTCTAAATAACGGAGTAGAGTTGAACCCGAGGTAACTGAGCCGCCGTAATAGTTTATTAAATAGAATTTTCCTTTATCAAACATCGGGGTTACTTTTGTCAGGTTATCGACAAATAATGCTTTAAATATTCCTCTTTCAAGAATATCATCTTCATCCCAGTAGGAGTTTTCCGAAGAGCCGTAAAAACTTGATGCGCCATGAAGAACCCGCAACCATGTTTCACCAAACGATTCGGTAAGATGATAGGAACCTGTTACGCATGCAAATGAATATACAAAAGGATAAACAGTATTGGTTAACGCAGAAACCTGACTTTGACTAAGTGGAGGACCATCTGCCCAAGAAGTTTCGGAGCCGTGACCTGAGTAAATTGCAAAAATTTGGTTATCGTTTAACGCATTAATCGATTGCTGAGTAGTTGCGCCTGAATGTGAATATAATTTTAAGTTAGTATAACTGTTTGGTGTAAAATATGTATCGATGATAAAATTATGTGTGCCTTGAGAAATAGAGTAGTTATCACTCGACGCAAAGAATACATTTTTCTTTGTTAGCGTGCCTATATAATTTTCCATAAAAATTGTTTTATCGATGGCATTCTGCAACTGGCTTGTATTTATTACGGAAAAGCGTCCGATTGAAGCATCAGCAAAGTAATCGACGCCTTCTAACTGAACATAATTTAAATCAGTGTGAGGTGCGCCTTCACCGGTTCCTATCCAAGATGGAATTTTATCAACATCACCAACAAGCAAAATAAATTCTGGTTTTGTGCCAGGGTTATTATATCTATTTTGAATAAAAGTTTTTATTGTTGCTGTAGAAGTACCGGTTACAGCGGTTGTAAAAAGATCGACATTGTAGCCGATACTATTTTTATGTGCTACGAAAGGAGCTAAAGCTGCTTCATACTCCGGTGCAGTTATAATTAAATAATTGGACAATAATCTTGTTGAACCGGCTTCAAAATTGACGAACAAAGTTTGAAGATACTCATTGTAAATTGCCGAATGATCATTAATATTTTCAACCGGAGAAGATAATTTTACTTTATACTCGCCATGTTCTACCATTGTTAATATTTTTTCAGAGGGGTTATATGCGAACGGATAAATTGTAACGGTTACACCTCTAACACCGCCAATTATAAATGGCTCTGAGATATTTATTCCGGTTTGATTTGGGTCGCCAATAGAAGCATAATATTCTTTGTCATAATCGAATGGTCTCTCTTTTAGTGCGTTAGTCTTTAACCATGGGCGTTGATATGGGAAAATATGGTAGTCTAAATTTTGAGTGCGTTTTACTTCCTGATTAACTACGGCGGAAATATCTGTTTCAGTTTTGTTAATCATAAGGTTAAACGAAATTTGCGGAAGACAGGGACGCCCGGCATAGTTTACAATTCCATAGTCCGGAATTTCTAACGTCATAAAATCGATTCCGTTATTGTTAACAGCTTTAGTTGAGTAAGTAGGTAGATTAAGTTGTATAACAT
>JAIOIM010000639.1 GCA_019912505.1 Ignavibacteriaceae bacterium | reverse complement strand
CCTTTGATGATTCGGGTAATTCGATAGTTGACCAAAAAGGTGAATTAGTTTGTACATTTCCGTTTCCTTCAATGCCGGTATATTTTTGGAATGATGAAAATGGGAAAAAATATTTTAACGCTTATTTTAATAAATATAGCGGAGTTTGGCGGCACGGCGATTATATAAAAATAACAAGCAGTGGCGGTATAATTGTTTATGGGCGTTCTGATGCAACGTTGAACCCCGGTGGAGTAAGAATCGGTACAGCGGAAATTTACAGAATAGTCGAAACTATGGATGAAATATCCGACAGCCTTGTAATAGGTGAAAATATAAATAATGATGTACGCGTTATTTTATTCGTTGTGCTGCAAGGTAAGCTTGAACTTAGTGATGAACTTGTAAAAAAAATAAAATCAAAAATAAAATCGTTTGCCACGCCACGTCATGTTCCATCACTAATTTTTAGTGTAGATGATATTCCGAGAACAATAAGCGGTAAAAAAGTTGAAATTGCAGTTACAAAAATTTTTAACTGCGGCAGCATCGAAAACAAAGATGCATTCATCAATCCAGAATCGCTAGCACAGTACTATAGTATTAAAAGTAAAATTGAATAAAATATATTTTGTTGATGTAAATCATAAAATTTTAGCGCATAAACATTATATTAAAAATTATTTTTACAAATGTTTAGTTTCATTTTATCATTTGTTCTATCTTTACCGTTGATTTTTAACGGGGCTTCAGCATTATCCTCTGAAGTCCGGTTATTTAATTTTTATATCAGTTTAGGATAATAAAATTTTGATTAACTCCGATAATATAAGTGTGATTTTTTAGAATATTTAGGAATAGCTAATGCCGATTGAAGAATTATTAGTTGATGATGTGACTATAAAAAATATTAAACTTGAAAGAGCTACTTTTAAGGAAGCCGAAGAGTTTAAACACATGTTGACTCAGGATATTGAAAATAAAAAACTAAAAGTTGTAGTTGATTTGAGCGATTGTTTATTTATGGACTCAACCTTTTTGAGTGCGTTGGTTACTTCGTTAAAAAAAATTACAGAAGCTGGCGGCAACTTGAAACTTGTGGTTATTCGACCGGAGACCCTGTCGCTGCTTGAATTAACCGGCACTTATAAAGTTTTTGAAATATTCCACAACAGGGAAAGTGCTGTTAACAGTTTTAAATAACTGAGTAATCCGGAAAAAATAATTTTTATGAAAGTGTTTTCTATTTAGTGAGATTGTAAGAAATCGCAATTCCTTTCAATCACACAATTAAACTTTAGTTTAAAAATAAATTATGAGTTTAGTCTAAAAAGGTTGGAAACGGTTACGTCACGGCGCACAGGTGAAACCGTTTTAGATTCTCTATCTTTTCTCATTAACCCACGACTTAAGTCGTGGGTTGACAACAACCTAATATTATACGAAACCGTTTTAACGGTTTATATTTCTATCTCAAATTGAATTGTTGACCTTTTTAGACCAGACTCATTTATAAATATGCTTCTACTATTTTTAACACTTCTTCTAATTTCTGTTGAGCTTCTTTTTTAATTTCAGCACACTTTATTCTCATCTCTTCGACAAAAATTTTATCTTCAATATCTTTCGAGTTAATAAGCACATTAAAAATTCCGCCTATAACACCGGTAAAAGCGGACTGTGCTCCAACGCCCACATCTGTTATAGAAGAAGGGTTACTATACTTTGCAACCGTACAAGCTATCTCAATAGCTTTTAAGCTTTGTAATGCTGTGTTCATCGGAACGTAAACAGCAGTTTTTAAACCTGCCTGCATTTCGTTGTTTCTTGCTGCTTTTTCTTCCGGGGTTTTGTTCGGTAAACGTCGTGCGTTCATATAAGCGTTAAACGCATTTGTATCATCATCAATTGCTTTTACAAGATTGAACTTTATTCCCTGACATTTTTCTGCAGCTTCGTTCAATATGTCATCTATATCTTCGCTGCCCCGTTTGTTGGCAGTTAAATTACTAACCATCGATGACAAACTTGCGCCAAGCGCACCGGCTAAAGCCGCAATTGAACCGCCGCCCGGCGTAGGTGATTCACGAGAAACTTCACAAATAAAATCTGTAAGTTTCATTTCCACAAGTGCATTTTCTGAATTTTTAGGAAGCCCTAAAACACGATCTTCAATATTAAAATCAGCCACGTCTCTTAAACCTAGGGATTGAACGGCAGTTTCTAAAATATCTTTAACCGGTACACCAGTTGATCTTCCTTGAAGTTCCAAATAGTATTTGCCACTTTCTAATAGCGCGGGGTAGGGCACCATTCCCACAACCTCGCTTCCGGTTACAATTAAGCCGCGTTTTGCTGCGAGCCTTCTTGTTTCCTCAAGAACTGTGTGCATCGAAGTTTCTTTATAATCTGTTAGGTTTATAGAAATTTGCGCTCGATTATATTTATCTACCATCCATCCGATGGCTTTGCAGCTTTTAAATTTACCAGGAATTTTTACCGATTGTCCTTCGGTTTTAGCGAGGTTAACACCGTTTATTTTCAACAATTCAATTAAATCAAAACTATGAATTTTTTGTGCATGGCTTGCAGTTTCGTCAATTGTTTTACCGATGAACTCACATTCGCCGCAAGGGTAAGCACCTTTTTCATATTTTAAAATCTCGGTTCCCTTAAAATAAAATGGCGAGGCGTTTGGAGTGCGCGCACTTCTTCCTTTTTCGCGAAGTTCAAACGCAAGATCAGTTGCGTATTTTTCCTCGTGTGTATTTAAGTTTATGTTATATGCAATTAAAAACTCCCGCACACCAATTACAGTTGCCCCAGCTTGTGCATTAAAAACCTGCGGACCAAAATCGGGTTTCCACTCAGGCTTTTTCATTTTATCGGGAAGGGCTTCATATTCGCCCTGTCGTATTATTGCAAGATTTTGACGCTCTGGTGTACTTGCCGATTTTTCATAAAGATAAACAGGTATTCCAAGCTCATCCCCAACGCGTTTTGCAACTTCTTTTGATAGTTCAATACATTCTTCCGAAGTTACTCCCGAAACAGGAATAAACGGGCATACATCGGTTGCTCCCATACGGGGATGAGAGCCTTTGTGTTTACTCATGTCAATAAGTTCGGCTGCTTTTTTTATCGCGTAAAATGCAGCTTCTGCTACTCCCTTTGGCGGTCCTATGAACGTAACAACCGTTCGGTTCATATCGTAACCGGGGTCAACATCAAGAAGTCGAACACCTTCAACTTTTTCTATTTCGTTTGTAATTTGTTTTATTATCTGTGGATTTTTTCCTTCGGAAAAATTAGGAACACACTCTAACAATTGCTCTGTCATATAAATATCCTCTGTTGGTTTTTTTTCAGAGTAAGTAAAAAATTATGTCGAAAATTTAAAGGAGATGATACTCGAATGCAAATAATAAAAAAAGAGATGAGTTGATTTTTGCTTGAAAGAATCTATTTGTTCCTAAATCGACAGAAATCAGCAGAGACTCAAGAGCAACTCCCCGTTATGTAATAATGATTGTTGCAAGTATCGGAATTATAGTCGGTACAACTTTTTTCAGCGGACTAATGGAAGCGGTACAAAAGGGTATTTATAATCCAGAAATAATTAATAAGTCTGGTCTAAAAAGTTTGTAAACGGTTACGCCACGGCACACAGGTGAAACCGTTTGAGATTCTCTATCTTTTCCCATTAA
>JAIOIM010000638.1 GCA_019912505.1 Ignavibacteriaceae bacterium | reverse complement strand
AGAGAGGGCAGGGTGAGTTCTGCTGAAACAATCTTAATAATTTTATTTATGAGTCTGGTCTAAAAAGGTTGGAAACGGTTACGCCAGGCGCACAGGTGAAACCGTTTGAGATTCTCTATCGTTTCCCATTAACCCACGAATTAAGTCGTAAGTTAATAACAACCTAATTTTTACGAAACCGTTTTAACGGTTTATATTTCTATCTCAAATTGAATTGCTGATCTTTCAGACCAGACGCATTTCTCACAAAATAATTTTTAATATTTTTTCACAGCCCCTTGCCGCTGCTCCGCCTTTTTATCCCACTCCTTTGCCACAGTATTTAAGAACTCACTTTTTTCTTCTCTCAGGGCTTTCATATCAAGTTTTATATATTCTTGCGCTTTTTCTTTTGTGCTTATGTCGGGCATAGGCACCGGATAATCTTTACCGTGTTTTACAATAGCCAACGCAATCAGTTTTCTTGCTTCTTCGCCTCTGGCAATGGAAGTACCGAGAACTCTCATTGCCTCTACAGGCGAATGAAAACCAAGTGCATTTGCGGCAGCTACCCAATCCCACCTCCATTGTGCATGGCGGATAAGCTGAAGTATAGGTTTCATTTCAGCATCGGTAGCGCCATAATCCCACGCGTACTTCGCTTCAATATGTGCGGCGGCTAAAGTTTTTTCAACAATACGTCTTAGTTCTAGAATTTTTTCCTGCCTGTCGTAAACATCCTGTATCAACCGGTCGGTTTCCTGTCGGTGGCAAACCTGGCAACTGTTTGCAACATTATTAAGCGGACTTTGAATATGATGATCTGTAAATTTAACGCCACCTTCACTTTTGTAGGGCATATGGCAGTCGGCGCAAGAAACGCCGCGCTCAGCATGAATGCCTGTAGAAAACAATTCATAGTCGGGGTGCTGCGCTTTTAACATCGGCGTGCGGCTTAGCGCGTGCGTCCAGTCGGAAAAGTTTATGTTATCGTAATAAGCTTCCATCGAGTCAGCACTGAATCCTTTATCCCACGGAAATGTTAAATAGTTAGTTTCTTTTTTGAAATAGTATTCAACGTGGCATTGGGCGCAAACAAGGCTTCGCATTTCTTGATGTGAAAAATCTTCCATCTTTTTTCCCCGGCGTGCAAATGCTTCCACAAGCGCAGGGCGTGTAACTCTTAAATTCATTGTTTTAGGGTCGTGACAATCCTGGCAACCTATCGGATTTACAATTTGTTCCCCTTTATCAATCCATTTACCTTTATAAAAATTAGAAACTCCAATCTCGTTCATTAAACGGGGAACGTCTGTGCTTTTGCATGTCCAGCAGGTTGCCGTCATCGGGCTATTTTTTACTCCTCCTGTACGCAATGTTTTTCGTATATCATTTATTGCGTTTGCGTGTCCTCTTCCCTGGTCATAATCTTTTGAAAACGCATAACCTGCCCACAAAACTACAAGTTCGGGGTACTCGGCAAGATAATCGTGTTTAGCAGAGCCGCCATGAGCGCTTGCATAGGTAGTATCTAAAGTTTTTAAATATGATTCATACTCGCGCGGATAATTTTCGCCCCATACTTCGTTGCGCGGTTCCCATTCTGCTATCGGTTTAACATTTTGTAATGTTACAGATTCCGAACGCCGTTCTATTATTGATGATGCAAATAATCCTATAAAAAATACAACTACAACTGTGGTTAGAAAAATTACCCAGCCGAGCCAGGGTTTTTCTTTTAATGTATTTTGAATTGATTTCATAGTAAGCCTTTTTTAATTTTTATTGTTGTTGAATAATTTTTGTAACCAATTCGGTAATGGCTCTTCAGGCAGAGGTGCCCTTGCATACGGAGTTGAAGCGAGGCTGTTAACCCTTCCATGCGGCACCTCACGGTGACAGTCCCAGCAAAATCTTTCTCCGCTGGCAAGTGTATGCGCATCTTTTATTGCCCTTAACGATACTGGGTGAATCTGATTTTCGTGGCATCTTATACAATTGTTCTGTACCGCCCTTTTCCCGGCTTCTTTAATTACTATTACCTGCGGTTCAAGCCTTAAAGTAAACATGTAAGAGTGCCGCAAGCCGTCTGATGCCTTAAAAAAGTAAGTCTCAAAAATATTGTCATGCGGAACATGGCAGTCGTTACAGGTTGCAGCGTTTTTATGACTGCTATTCCGCAATGTTGTGTATTGCGGAACCATCACATGGCAATTAACACATGCCATCGGGCTGTTCGACATATATGAATACGCTTTTGATATTTTTACTATCATCAATCCGAGACCAACCATTATTCCCAAAAGTATAATTACGGGAAATCTCCAAAACGGAGGAGGCAGAAGCGCGTACCAAATACGCTTGATAAGTGGTTTCTTTTGTGAAAAGTTATTTGTCATAAATTTTCCTTAAAACTTTTGGCTCTAAATTAAGTTAATGATTTTTTTTCTAATTCTATTGCCTTTGGAAAAAGAATATTGTTTTCTAAATGAACATGCTTGTGTAAATCTTCTTCAAAATCCTTTAACTCCTGGTAAGCGGCTTTAAATGTGTTGCAGGCATCAGCCGGAGCAGTATATTGATTGCTAATTTCACGTATGGCGTAAAATGTATCGCCTGCTATTTCATGCTCTGCCATCATAGATTCTATAGGGTTTTTAACCGTCCCAAAAAACGGCGGTTCAGCTTTTGCGTGCCTGCTGTTTACCTGAACTAAAAGTTTTATATAAGGGAAAAGTATTTCTTCTTCTTTTATTAAGTGATGCTTTAATTCCATCGCAACACTTTCAAACTTTGTCGCAATTTCTAAAACTTCCGGATGATTTGCACCATGGGCTGATGCAACTTTTTTTGTATGCGTCAGCAATATCGGTGTTATTTCCTTTATGTAACTATGATGATTCTGTATTATGTAATCGATTAAAAAATCAAGCGTCCAATCATCATAACGCTCATCCCTCATATTTCGCAAGTTTACTTTTTTTAACTCGGCTTCTAATAATCGAGTGTCTAAACCTTTTTCATCGCATGCTTCGGTAAAAAGTTTGTTCCCCCTGCAGCAAAAATCCATACCATATTTTTCTAACACAGAAGCCGTTCTAAAATTGTTTGTCACAATTTCCTTTAACGTCATTTTGGCAAAGTCGTTTTTAACAGTTGTATCATCTGCATTAGCACTCATAATTACTCCGTATTGATTTTTAATCTATTGTTTCTTTTGCTCAATTGTATTCTTTTCTTCTATTCGTTTTTTTTCAGCGGATTGCTCGTTGTATTCTTTTACTGCCTCTGTTCCGGTTGGATGACCAAGTGAATTGAGTTCATTATGATATTCTATGTATTGTTCTTTCGATATGTTATTGTCCCAGTTGCCTGTAAGCATTGCAAAACCGGTAATCAACAAAAAAATTGAAACAACACCAATTGCTACATATTTTTTATTTATTTTTTTCTTCCCCGGAGTAATCAATTCAAGTTGAAGAGTATCTGCAACCGGACACGCATCAACACAGCTCATACACGATGTACACTCATCCGACCAAACAGTTTTTACTTTTTCAACTTTTATGCTTGAAGAACATGCTTTTGTGCATAGCGAGCAGTCGATGCAACTAACAGGGTTACGTTTAATTTTTATCGGGCTTAAGAAATTCATTAAACCAAGGAGCGCGCCGTAAGGACATAAATAGCGGCACCAAAACCCGCGTATTGGAATTGATAGTAAAAATATTGAGGCTACAACTATCAATGATGTTCTGGATAAGTCAGCAAAAAAGTAATACATCTTTATATCGCTAACGAGATTATACGGGCTGTCTAGAAAAGCGCTAACCGCAATATCGGTCATCAAAAAAAAGACGGCATAAAATAAAAAACCGAGCAGCAAATATTTTATACTTCTCAGCGGATAATCTAAAAACTTTGGAAGTTTTAAATTTTTCTTAAATATCTTTTTTCCAAAATCGCCAATTAACTCGCTCAAAAATCCGACCGGGCATAACCAACTGCAAAAGGATTTTCCAAATAAGAGTGACATTAGTATAATTGAAAGAAAAATAAACATCCCTGCCGGATGAGCGTGGTGTATCTGCCCTGTTGTAATATAAACATAAAAACTCATCAGCGAACTGATTGGTAAAAAACCATCAACACCGGGCGGGCGGCTATAAAATGCTGCGGCACCTCCCGACTGAAGAAATTTTATAAACATAAAAAACTCAATACCAATCCATATACAAAGCAACGCAAACAACAGTTGAATTATAAACCGATATTTTTGAACCGGCTTTTCAATATTTTTTATTACTTTTTTCTTCTCTTTCATTTTGATATCGAATGTTTTTGTCTTTTTGAGTTAATAAATTTTTAAAGGTTGCCGATTTTATTAATCGTTTTATCTTTAAGCTGATCTAATGTCTCCTGCGTAAGCATATCATAAGCCATCGTTCTTAACACTCCCCATTTATCATGCACCGGGCATGGAGAATCTGGGGAACAATTTGAGAAGCCGAGTACACAGCCGTTAAATACGCCCATTCCATCTATGGCTGAAACAACATCAATGAGTTGAATTTTATTCGATGCTTTTGCCAGTGCAAATCCGCCAGCCTTGCCTTTTTTTGAATAAACAATTCCATACTCAGTAAGGTTCTGAAGAATCTTAGAAACGAACTCTTTTGGGATGCTAAGAATCTTTGCGATATCCTCGGAAGAGACAATTGTGCCAGGCTCTTTTGTAGAAAGATAAAGAACCGCTTGCAGCCCATACTCACACTTTTTTGAAAACATTACCTTCATTTATAAAATCAGATTATTTTGTCTGATTAAAATTACAAAAAACATTTTCTACTGTCAACAAAAATAAATTGCATTGTTAAGTAAGAGCTTCATTTATTGGAATTACCTTTTGCCTTAGCTATATTTGATGCAATCAATCACTAAGAATTCTTAAAGAAAAATGAAAAAGATACTGATACCCTTAGGCATTTTATTTAGTGCCACATTGTTTGCTCAAAATGTTTCAGTTACAGATTATAAAGTTCCTATAAGTAAAGCCCAAACGCTTCGTTTTGACGGCGCATGGAACTGGGCGCAGAACGGTGACAATGTAACAGCTAATAATGCTACAGCAAATCTTTTATACAAAGTGTTCTATTCGTCATTGCCTTTAGCGTGGGATGTTAACGTTGCCGCTACTGGTGGGAAAAACAAAGCTGACCTTAACCACAATGTTGTAATTGAATCGCGATTCAGAAAATACATCTGGGAGCAGTATGATTGGTTTGCACTTGCCCAATTAAACGCACAACATGCTAATTTTTATAAAGATGTGGCTGTGGATTTAACAGTAGGTTTCGGTTACGGAAGGTACATTAACGCTACCGCTCTTGCCAAGGCTGTTCGTATCGAAGAACATTTAATGCGCGATAAAATAATCAGCGGGCATCTGCCGAAAGATGTAATGATTGGCATTGCAAATATTATTGAAAGAGAGAAGGAGTTTTTTGATGTTTATGGCGATACATATCAGCCATACTGGTACGATGCAATTGAGCAGGAGATAAAAAAATCTGATGTGCTCGAACACGAGAATGTTGGCTCGCTTGGCATCTTACGTATGCAGCAAGTTCTGCTCGGCATAAACGAACGTGTAAACGAAAGATATTATGGGTGGGATGTTTCATCGGGCATTCTTTTCCCGTTATCTACATTTGATAAATCGCCCGTCGGCAATCCGAACTTAACACTGCAGGCAAGATATTCTTTTCCCATAAGCTGGCAGACACAAATAAATGCTATTGCAAGAACGTATACACCTCTCGACTCGGTATTTTTTAAAGAAGTAACCGTAGAAGCAGGTTTTGATTTTATATACGAACTGAGTAATAGAATAAATTTTGTTTCCGGTTACAGGTACGGTTTGGTAAAACCATCTATCGGCGATGCCATAAGCGAGCATAACTTAAACGCTTCATTCTGGTATTATCTTGAAAACAATATTTACCTTACAATTAGCGGAAGCATGACGAAACAAGGAACCAACCCGAGATTGTTAACAACACAGGTGGGTATTCAGTACAATTTATTTTAGTGTTTGCAGGGGTTGTTTCAAAAAAATATTATTATGCTGCCCTGCTCGAATTATATTTTTGACACAACTCCTTGCAACTTTTTTGTTCGCACGTCATCCTATTACCAGTTCGGCACTAACTTTTTCTTATCAGAAATTAATAGTATTTCTTTTCAACTTTGCCATACAACCGATTAAAATATTTTAAAATGAAACATCACAAATTATTTTTATTTCCATTTTTAATTACCTTTATTCTTTTTTCATCGGGCTGCAAAACTAATCTTACTATGGATAAAGACATCAGCGCTTATTCATATAAACTTATAAACCAGGATAGCTCCACGGTTATATTCCCACATAAGTATCAAGGAAAAATTGTTGTAATAGGTTTTATTTTTACAAACTGTCCGGATATATGTCCCTTTACAACACACAATATGCAGCTAATACAAGAACGTGCAAAAAAAGAAGGCGTCAATAACATTCAATTTGCAGCATTAAGTTTTGACCCAGACCGTGATACACCGAAAATATTAAAACAATACGCAAAAGCAAGAGACATTGATCTTGCCAATTTTCATTTCATTACCGGTAAAAAACAAACTGTTGATTCACTATTAAAAAAAATGGGAGTACTTGCAATACCGGGCGATACAACATACACCGACAGCGGCGAGCCGATTTATTTCTTTACCCACACAGATAGAATTACTCTTATCGATCAAGATGAACATCTACGCAAAGAGTACAAAGGCAGCAAAGTTGATGTTGACGCAATTATAAATGATATAAAAGAATTAGGAGATTAAGATGAATTACTTATTAGCATTGTTAAGTTTTGTTTTACTTCAGCAGGGCGGGCTTAAGGTAGAAAATGCATGGGTGCGCAATGTGTCAGCCGGTATGAACTCCGCTCTTTTTTTTGATGTTGTAAATAGCGGAAGTGAGGCAGATACACTCATAAAAGTCGACTGCAATGCGGCGCAAATAGTTCAAATGCACGAGACGTTTGAAGAAGGCGATATGATGGGTATGCGCGTGATAAAGGCGGTTGTGATAAAGGCAAAATCAACATTTAAATTTAAACCGATGGCTAACCATGTTATACTT
>JAIOIM010000637.1 GCA_019912505.1 Ignavibacteriaceae bacterium | reverse complement strand
GTTTGAGCCAGCAGGGAATGAATATTTATTTAATAATATGCCGGATTTATTGTAGACGTTCAGGCAAAGGCTGTCCAGCATTGAATAAAATAAAACGAAATTATCGATGTTAAGTTTATAGGAAGTGTAGTTAACTTGATTGCTTGCCGGGTTAGTATAAACAGTGTCTATTGTTTGAAGATTTAATTTATCGTCATACTTTGCAAACGCTATAAAACCGAAAGGGGAATTGTAATCGCTTTTTCGAATTGAGATGCTTGTCTTGTCGGAAAAGGAAATAAAATTTTTATCCGCTGTTCTTTTCTTCTCGCCGATCCGGTTTCCCGATGCATCAATTTTTTGAACGGCAACGCCGACTTCGTCATTCCAGCCAATCAGTGCCTCCCCATCGTCAATTACTGAAATAACCGGATTTATCTCTCTGCTCCCGGTTTCATCATCATTAATTTTTGTTGAATCGAGGGGAGTATAATTGATATTACGTTTTAGAAAAATATCACCGCTGAGTGTGTTTGAATAAAAATAGCTTCCGTCACTGTTCAAGAAAGGACTCTTAGATATAGTTATAAATTGTGTGGTGTCTGTAATAATATTACCCGCTTGATTGCCATCTTCATCCAGTGTGGTTATTGCGTTATGTTTTAAAATGAATGTGTTGGGATAAGTTCCGGCTTCATCCTGAACAGATGTGAAGAGCTTTCGTTTTCCATCAACTTTATTCGATAACGCAAAAGATGTTACTTGTCTGTAAGAATTTGAAACGAAAAAATTGTTTGGTAGAAAAATTTTATTGGGAGTTGAAATCATGTTCCCGTATCCATCAAACTGATAAACTGAAACTAATAA
Source organism: Ignavibacteriaceae bacterium (assembly GCA_019912505.1). Taxonomy (GTDB): domain Bacteria; phylum Bacteroidota; class Ignavibacteria; order Ignavibacteriales; family Ignavibacteriaceae; genus CG2-30-36-16. The sequence goes on along the minus strand of JAIOIM010000637.1, from coordinate 614 downwards.
TGAATCCTGCTCGAATAAAATTAATTGGTAAGATGTATCGGTATTTGCATTTATTAAAAAATACGGTGCGGAATATGAGTCATAAAAATATGGCGGGTTTTGGTCGTCATATAACTTTATTGGAATGTTAGCTGCAATTAATGAGTCTTGTGCGTTAAAATAATCAGCATACAAACCAATAGGAGTCTGATCTTCATTATATCCTTTGAACCAAAGCACTACATATTCTCCGCCAGGAAGTGCTCCGCTTGCAACGCGCGCTGCTGTTGTTGGTAAATAATAATCAGCAGGTTCAATAGGTGCGGCGGTACCGTTTTCCCCCACTTTATGTATACGCAATGATCCGCCAAAACTTGAAGCAATTAAAAAACCACTGCCGCATTTAACCGCACTGTTTGTAATCCCAAGCCAGCCGGTTCCGCAATCCGGAAGGTTATCCCCGTAAACAACCGCTTCGTTCAGAAGTTCTCCTTGTTGGTTATAAAAAGCAGTGCTGAGAGTATAACTGCTAAACCAGGATAAGTAATATGTTTCTTCAAAAAGATTGATCATTTTATCATCATTATAGAAAATAAAATCATAATTTGATTTTACTGGAAAGTTAGCATTAATAC
>JAIOIM010000636.1 GCA_019912505.1 Ignavibacteriaceae bacterium | reverse complement strand
ATTATAAACGGGGTAATAAAGGCAGGGAGCCATATAAAAGGAAAATAACCGTAAAGCGTGTTTGCTGGTCCGGGATAAAATAACCGTGCCTCACCGGGTATTGAATAAAATGCTACGCTTACTATTGTTAAGTGAAATAATAAGCCAAGCACGTTAAAAATTATTGCGTAATATTTTGAAAGTTTTCGCTGAAAACAATAATATGATATAAACGGCGCAAACAATCCAATGAGGATATCATAGTTGGAACCGAGAAAAGTCATTCTTTTTGAGATGATATTATTTACAAACAAACCCCAAAATATAAGTTCAATAATTACTCTTATAGATTGAGCGTTTATCAACCATGAGGGAGGTATTTCCATCAGCAGGCGTTCAAATTTTTTGTTTTGCAACAGGTATATAATAAATATAATCGGCAGTATATATAATATTACCACATGGGGTGGATTTGATGTGTAATCTTTAAAATATCCTGAAAACGCAAGAGTTTCAGTTACTATTAACCAGGTAAATATAGCAAGTGAAGTGACGGTTGCTATTTTACTTTTTTTGCCTGCTTGAAAACCGAGACGAGATAAGCCGTAATTTACCCCTTGGGCAATTGCAATTAGGATAACAAATACAAGGAGGATTAGTAAAATCGAGTAATAAATCGGGATGTCAGGATTCATCTTACTTTAAATATATTTTTGGTTTAAATATACAAAACAAAAATATATAGAAAGCTGCAAAAAAGCTGAATTACTCTTTTTAAGGGAAATAAATTAAGAATAAAAAAAAGCGGCAACTACCGCTTTTAAATTGTTTAGATTTTGCCGTTATTTTATATCAGTAACTTTGCTAATGTCGTCAAGTTTTACAAACTTTTCGTTGAACTTAATAGTGCCTTTTTCTGATTTCATAGCCCTAATAACTTTTACGTTTACACCAACTTCTTTTTTCTTAGCTTTACTTTTATCGGCAAATGATTGTGATTTATCCATAACCTATTACTCCAGTTGAATTTTAGTGTGCAAATATAATAATTCCGCCGCATAAACAAAAGATTGACTCCGGCTACATACCTATTTCCGGAATTCCTTTTTTTTATTTTTTGATGTTTATAATGGGATAAGAGATTAAAGGCGGGTATTGAAGTTCGATATTTGAAAAATTGCCTCTGCAAGACAATAATTATTCTTGCAGAGACAAACTATTTTTATTCTGTGCTGTTAACTTTATTCTTACTGCTATCGATTATCTCTGAACATTTTGTGTCGTAATCTTTTTCATCAATTTCTCCGGCGGCAAAACTATCGTATTGCTGAGCCAATGTTGTTTTCATTGCATCTCTTTCGGCAGCTGTAATATTATTTTCATCACACATCTTATTTACAGAAAGATAGTAAGGAAGAAGTTTTGATGTTTTTTGCTTATCGTTTTTCATTGCGAGGGCATCATCAAAGGAGCCGGAGCCAGCTTGCTTATCAACATAGTTTTGTGCTGATTTCTGAGCTGAGTCCATACCTTTGTCAACTAAATTTTGAATAGAACCGCAACCGGCAAATAAAAACAATGAAACTGTAATGGTTATAATGTATTTCAAGAGTGTATCTCCCATTTTTTATGTGAATAATATACGAT
>JAIOIM010000635.1 GCA_019912505.1 Ignavibacteriaceae bacterium | reverse complement strand
AAACCAAACAAATATATAAATGGTTCAAATCATTTATGAGTCTGGTCTAAAAAGGTTGTAAACGGTTACGCCACGGCGCACGGGTGAAACCGTTTTTGATTCTCTGTCTTTACTCATTAACCCACGACTTAAGTCGTGGATTAACAACAACCTAATATTATACAAAACCGTTTCAACGGTTTATATTTATATCTCAAGTCGAATTGTTGACCTTTTTAGATCAGACTCATCTATCCTATTATATCAAAACCTGTATATTTGCGTAAAACTTCCGGCACTACAATTTTACCGTCTTCGGTTTGATATTTTTCTAAAAGAGAAACCATTAAGCGGCTTGTTGCAAGACCCGAACCGTTTAACGTGTGGACAAACTCAAGTTTTTTAGTTTCAGGATTGCGGTAGCGGATATTTGCACGGCGTGCCTGGAAATCCTCAAAGTTACTGCATGAAGATGACTCGAGCCACTTCTCTTCTGCGGGCGACCATGTTTCAATATCGTAACATTTAGCTGCTGAAAAACTTAAATCACCGGTGCAGAGCAATAAAATTCTGTACGGAATTTCTAAAGCTCTTAGAATATCTTCAGCATCGTTTACAAGCACTTCAAGTTCATCGTAAGATGTAGAAGGTTTTACAAGTTTTACCATTTCAACTTTGTTAAACTGGTGTACGCGTAAAAAACCTTTTGAATCTTTTCCGTAAGAACCTGCTTCTCTTCTAAAGCAAGCAGAGTATCCAACCATCTTCACAGGCAGTTCGCTTTCTTCAACAGTTTCGTTCCGGTAAATATTTGTAATCGGCACTTCGGCTGTAGGAATAAGATAGAGTGCATCTTTTTCTACGTAGTACATGTCGTCAGCCATTTTAGGCAATTGCCCGGTGCCACGCATTGAATCAGCATTTACAAGAAACGGCGGAAACACTTCGTTGTATCCATGTTTTTGAAGATGAGTATCGAGCATAAAATTTATAAGCGCCCGTTCGAGAGTTGCGCCTTTATTTATATAAAGAGGAAAACCCGAGCCCGATATTTTTGCGCCGCGCTCAAAGTCGAGAAGCTTTAATTTTTTCCCAATCTCAATGTGGTCGAGCACAAAACTTTTTTTCTCAAACGAAAACCCTTCGGGCAGCCATTGGCGGGCTTCAATGTTGTCCTCGGCTGATTTGCCGACGGGCACTGTTTCACTCGGCAGATTGGGTATGTACATAAGGATTTCGTGCAAATCATTTTCGATAACACGAAGCTGATTATCAAATTCGGTAATCTGGTCGGAGACCGTTTTCATTTCAGCGAGCACCGAGGTTACATCCTGCCCGGCTTTTTTCATTTGCGGAATTTGAGATGATACATGGTTGCGCTTCGATTTTAATTCTTCTGTCTGCGTAATTAGTTCGCGCCGCTTTGTATCGAGTTCAAGCACTTCATCAACGCGACTTTTTTCATTTTTGTTTTCAACACCCTGTTTTACTTTTTCAGG
>JAIOIM010000634.1 GCA_019912505.1 Ignavibacteriaceae bacterium | reverse complement strand
ATTCCAGCCTGCCCAAAAAGGATCTGTTAAATGTACTTGAGGAACAAAGAATAACCCTTGAGGCGTTAAAAAGAAGCGAAGAACAAAATAAAAAAATTAACCACGAATTAGCCGCAATAAATCTATTCAGCAGAAAAGTGTCTGAATCTTTATCAATTAAGGAGGTAATTGCTGCCGCGTTAGAAGGGATAACAGAAACTGTTAAAGCGGATATTTCATTTATATTTCTAAAGGAAGGGGATAAGTTAATTCAAAAAGAGATAGATACTGAAGATTCCAAAATATTGCTTAAAGATATCCCTGACCATAAAGTCGGTGAGTGTCTTTGTGGTTTAGCGGTAGAAAAAAAAGTCCCCATTTATTCAAAAAATATTATGGATGATGTACGATGCACTTGGTATGAATGTAAAAAAGCGGGGCTTAAATCATTCGCTGCATTGCCTCTGTTTTCGGGCGAAGATGTTATAGGGGTGCTCAGCTTATCTTCAAAAGATGAGCGCGATTTCGAAAGTGAATCGCAATTTTTAGAGATATTATCAAAAACCCTTTCCATCGGCTTATCGAATGCACTATTATTTACTAAAACAAAAAAAATAGAGGCAAGTTTAAAAGAAAACGAAGAACGCTACCGTCACATCTCAAGTGTAGCTTCCGACTATATGTTCTCAACAAAAGTAACGGATGATAATTTGGTTCCACTTAATTGGGTGGCAGGGGCATTTGAAAACATAACAGGTTATACTTTTGATGAATACATTGCCATTGGCGGATGGAGAGCAACGCTGCATCCGGATGATATAGAAATAGATAACCACGACATGGAAATGCTTCGTAAAAACCAAAAAGTAGTAACGGAAATAAGGACATTTGCAAAAAATGGAAGTATTGTCTGGGTTCGCTCATACGCCCATCCGGTGTGGAATGAAGATGAACAAAGACTTGTCGGTATTTTTGGTGCTGTACAGGATATTACCGCACGTAAGCATTCCGAACAGGAACTGAAACAGAGAGAATATCTTTTCCGCAGTATGAATAACAACTCGCCGCTCGGAATGCATTTTTATGAATTACAAAATGATAAATTAATTTTTGCCGGCGCTAATCCGGCTGCAGATAAACTATTGGGAATAGATAATTCACAATTTATCGGGCTGTCTATCGAAGAGGCTTTTCCGCCATTAATAGAAACTGAAGTGCCCGATAGATACAAAGATGCCGCTGCAAAAGGTATACTCTGGACTACGGATCAAATATCATATAACGATGGGAAAATATCAGGAGCATTTGAAGTAAGGGCTTTTCAAACCACGCAGGGTAAAATGGTTGCATTGTTTATGGATGTAACCGAAAGAAAAAAAACAGAGCAAGCACTTCTCGATAGTGAAGAACGCTGGCAGTTCGCTTTAGAAGGGGCTGGTGACGGCGTATGGGATTGGAATGTGCCGGAAAGTAAAGTTTTATTCTCCCATCAATGGAAAAAACAGCTTGGTTATAACAATGATGAAATAGGCAATACCCTCAAAGACTGGGAGAGCAAAGTACATCCCGAAGATTTGGATTATGTTTATAACGAAATCAACAAACATTTTAATGGCGAAACGCCTGTATACCAAAGTGAGTATAGAATCCTTTGTAAGGACGGAACTTATAAATGGATACTTGACAGAGGAAAGGTCGTCTCAAAATTTGCAAATGGCAAACCACAGCGATTTATCGGAACACATACCGATATAACTTCTCGTAAAATTATGGAAACAATGTTAAGGGAAAATGAAGAAAGACTAAAAATGTTATTCAACACATCTATAGAAGGTATATGCCTTACTGATGTTGATGAAAACATTATACTTGTAAACCCTCGTATGGAAGAAATGCTTGAATATAAAGGAGGTGAATTACTCGGTATTAATTTTATATCTCTCGTATCTTCAGATGAAACAGATGATCAGATTAAAATGATAAAGAATAGAAAATTGGGTAAGGCTGAAGTTTATGAAAGACAGCTTATTAAAAAATCCGGCGCGCCTTTCTGGGTGTTAATATCTGGCAGTCCGGTTAAAAATAGTGAAGGGAAGTACAACGGTTCATTCGGTATGCTTGTAGATATAACCGAACGCAAAAATATGATGGAAGAATTAGTTGGTGCAAAGGATAAAGCAGAAGCCTCTGATAGGATAAAATCGGAATTCCTTGCTCAGATGTCGCACGAAATAAGAACCCCTTTGAATGTAATTACAAGCAACATCTCGCTGCTGCAGGAAGAAATTGAAGACGTAATTAATGATGATTTGAGACAGTTGTTTAATGCAATTGGTCGTTCTACACGGAGGATAATTCGCACGGTTGATTTAATACTAAATATTTCGGAATTACAGGCTGGAAGTTTTGAACTGAGTTACAAGCGGCTTTTCATAAGCAGCGATGTTTTACTGCCGCTCATAAGCGAGCATAAGAATCTACTAAAAAACAAAAGCCTCGAGTTTATTTATAACAACTTATGCGTTGATGATAAAGTGGTGGTCGATGAATATTGTATTACACAAATTTTTGCTAACCTAATCGATAATGCAATAAAATATACAAAAGCCGGTTCAATTGAAGTTAAACTTTACAACAACGAACAGGGAAATGTAACCGCTGAAATAATTGATACCGGGATAGGTATTAGTAAATATTTTCTCGATCATCTCTTTGAACCATTTGTTCAGGAAGAGCAAGGCTACACAAGATCATACGAAGGTAACGGGCTCGGGCTGACGCTTGTAAAAAAATACTGCGAGTTGAACGATGTTATACTGGAAGTTGAGAGTGAAAAAGGAGTGGGTTCAACATTCAGAGTTATTTTTAGCGATAATAAACTGAGATAAATTATTTTTCATCTCTGGTATAACATAAGCAGGGAAGTAAAAATAATAGGGGTGTAAAATGAGAAAAAAATAATCTTTTATGATTGAGTCCGCTTCAAAAAGTCCAAATACACTAATTGTCTTTCCCGCGAAAGCGCATAGGCGTCAACTTAATTCTGTTTGTTATTGCTATAATTTATTTTAGAAAATGAATTACAGCCATTATATGGTTATTAGTTCTTACAAATAATAAATATTGAACACCTACGGTGTTCTGTTTTGTTTGGGGTTATTCTTTTCTACAAATATTCAACTCCTAACGGAGTTAGGGAATCGAATTTAAAAGGTTTAAATAGTCCCATCGGGACTAAATATTTATAGAAAAACAAGACCACAAAACAATTGCACTCCGTTAGGAGTGCAATATTTTCTTATTTTTATTTGATTTTATAAAAATAAAAGCACAAAATTAATTAGCTATCTAATCCCTTTAAGTTGACGCCTATGCGCGAAAGCGGGAATCTCATTCAACTAGGCAAAGATTCAGATGCCTGTTTCCACGGGAATGACCTTTTTTGAGTGAATGTTTTTCTTCAAAGTAATTTTCCAATTCAAGTTTTATGTTAATTGTAAAATGTGCGGACTCTATACTTATGGCGGGGAAGGAATTGAGTTTTTTTTTT
>JAIOIM010000633.1 GCA_019912505.1 Ignavibacteriaceae bacterium | reverse complement strand
TAAGTGAGGGGAGTTGATAACAAAGAGATTTGCCCGCGCCTGTAGGGAGAACGGCAAGTACATTTTCGCCCGATAAAACCGCATGAATAATCTCTTCCTGTGCGGGGCGGAATTCGTTAAAATTAAAATATTTTTTTAATGCTTCGAGAGATTTAGTCATCAGTAAATAGAACTGCTGGAATTATTATAGAACTTTTTAACTCAAAGATAATAATAATTCCTTACCTTTTTTTGTATATTTGGCGGTCAAAAAAGGAGAATGCCCAACATGAATGCCTTGGAAATAAAAGGGTTATCCAAAATATACTCGTCGCACGGCGGAAGAAGAAAAGTTGAAGCATTAAAAGATGTTTCGCTTGAAGTTGAATCAGGTTCAATTTTTGGTTTGCTCGGTCCAAACGGTGCAGGTAAAACCACGCTTATAAAAATAATTTTGGGTATTACCCACCCAACCACCGGAAGTGCTTTTATCCTCGATACCCCAGTTAGTAATTATCTTATCAGGAGGAAGATTGGGTACCTGCCCGAAAATCATAAGTTCCCAAATTATTTAACTGGCGGCGAAGTGTTAAAATATTTTGGTCAGCTTGCAGGTGCTGAAACATCCGGCATCGAAAATAAAATTGACAACCTGCTTGAACTTGTGAAATTGACGAAATGGAAAAAGAGTAAAATAAAAACGTACTCAAAAGGGATGATGCAAAGATTGGGAATTGCACAAGCACTGATAAATAACCCCGAAGTCATTTTTCTTGATGAGCCGACTGATGGTGTTGACCCGATAGGCAGAAAGGAAATCCGCGATATTTTAGCCGACTTAAAACAGCAAGGTAAAACTATATTTTTAAATAGTCATCTTCTTTCCGAAGTTGAGCTTGTTACCGACCGCGTTGCAATTTTAAACAAAGGTATGCTGCTGCGTATAGGCAGCGTTAACGAATTGACTGCGAAAAAAGAAGAATACAAAGTTGATGTTGACGCTGAAAATTTACTTGACCAAATTTCATCTGCCGGTTTATCATTTCATTTGAAACCACAAAAATCAAAGGACAGTTTTTTGTTAAATGTTTCAAATGAAAATGAATTGAATGAGTTTATTGATTTTATAAGAAGCAGAAATATTTTAATTAAAGAAGTAGTGAAAGTAAAAAACTCGCTTGAGGATATGTTTATAAACCTAATTAATGAGTCGGAAGGGGAAGACAAGAAATGAAAAGTATTTGGACACTTGCCCTTTATACGCTGCGTGAAGCTTTTGCAAGAAAAGTATTTTTGTTTTTTATGATTATTTCTGGTTTAGTGCTGCTAACCGAAATAATTATTTTTGCCTTAATAGATACGCAGAAAATTTTATCGGTTTTAAATTCAACCGGTGATCCGGAAATGCTCGGAACGATTGTACAAAAAATAGAGC
>JAIOIM010000632.1 GCA_019912505.1 Ignavibacteriaceae bacterium | reverse complement strand
AAAAAAAATAAATGTTGGTACTAAAGTAATGTTAAATTCTGAAGTATCGATAGTATCAGTTTTTTTATCTTTATCAACGGCGATTAGCTTAATTTTATCCGCTGCAAATAATAGCCGATCAATGATTTTGTAAAACCGCGGAACTTCCCGTTGGCTATCGCTGCACCAGGTTCCCATAATTACAGTAATCGATACATCATTCATTTTATCTTTTAATGACGATAGACTTGAATCATCAACTTCATACATTTCATACTCCGGATTCCACCACCATGAAAACGCAGAATCGTTAAATGCCTCGTGCGTACAAATTCCAGTTAATATTTTTTCTGTTGATGCCTGGTTATTTTCCTGCGCAAAGGATAAAGCGGAAATAAGAATAAACAGAGATAGTATTTTTTTCATTATTCACGTTCCTCGTTATTAAGGGAGTTTCTTCTCAAATCAATTCCCCACAAAAGTTTTTTTCTTAGGGTTTCATAATAGTTTGTAAGCGATGTGTGAACTAACCTTAACGACCGTTTGCTTTTGCTTATTTTTAGTTCGAGCGGCGGCGGAAATGAATACACACGCTGCCCATCGCAGTTTACCTGCAACTCTTTATACATTGAATCAGCGCGAATAATAATTTCTTGATTGGAAGGAAGTATAATTGGTCTTACTGTTAAGCTATGCGGCGAAATTGGACTTAACGTAAGCACATCGCATTTCGGGCTTACAATCGGTCCGCCGGCAGAAATTGAATAACCCGTTGAACCGGTTGGAGTAGCTATTATCAATCCATCGGCAGCAAAGGTGGTAACATATTCACCGCCTACTAATATAGTAAGTTCAATCATTTTAGGCCAGCCGCCTTTGTCAATAACTATATCATTTATTGCATAGAGGGTTTCCACTTTATAGTTCGAACAATTTGCTGTAATCAACATTCGTTCTTCAATTTCATATTTCCCCTTTTTTATTTCGTCAATAAACTCTTCCATTTGGGTTATATTTGCTTCAGCAAGAAAGCCGAGTTTGCCATAGTTTAGCCCCAGCACAGGTTTATCATAAAACTGTGCTTTAAATGCGGTGGCAAGCATTGTTCCATCACCGCCAATTGAAATAATAATGTCACTTTTTTGGCAGACTTTATCATCACTTATAAAAAGTGATTTGTTTATTTTAAATGGAAGCTGCTCGCGCTGCGGAAGAAGGGCATTGCTCATAAAAAAATCGAACCCATTTTGTTTTAGCAGTTTTACAAGTTTTGAAACTACTTCTAAAACATTAATTTTTGTTGTGTTTGCTATTATTCCAATTATCATAATCGTTTCACTTTTTGGTTTCTACGCATTATGTGTGAGTTTATCGTTGTCTACTTCGCCCAATAGAAAATTGCTCAATTCGCTAATGCTGTTCTTAAGGTATTTGTCTTCGTATGATGACAAATTTCCTTTTGTTTTATCTGCAATCATTTTAAGCATATTAACTGCAATTTCGGCATGGCTAATATTTTTTTCAAACTTGCCCGTAATTGAGTTCGGCTGCCTGCCGAGCGATATTTCGGCAACTGAAACATACTGCTTTATAAATTGAATAAATAAAATATTCTTTTCTGTTTCTTCCATCAATGTCTTTCTTTTTCAATTTCCCACAGCTTTGCATATTTTGTAAAGACATAGGCTGAAGAAAATACAGCAAGAATAAATCCCTGTATTCCGTCCAAAAAACCGCTCTTAAAAAAATACATTTTTACAAACTGAAATAAAGGTCGAATAAGCAGGTCGGAGATTTTTAACTTTTTATTTTTTTTAAAAATTTCCTCAGCCGCCAATGATGTGTAGCGGTTATACTTTTCAAAGTAATGAAAAATTGAAGGATCGGTGTAATGTTCAATGTTGTTAATAAATGTACCCGCATTACCCGAATAAACAAGATGCTCGTGTACATTACTTTCGCTAAACTTAACTTTGTGTTTGTTAAAAACCCGCTCAATCCTGCCGGGGTACCATCCGCTGTGTTTTATCCATCTGCCAAGGAAATTTGCAATGCGCGGAACAGAATAAACATCGAATTTTGGAGTTGAGGATTTAAAAGCTATGAGTTCGTTTTTTAAGGCAGGTGTAAGAGCTTCGTCAGCATCAATCCATAATACCCAATCGTTTTGAGTAATGGCAAGCGCACTATTTTTTGTGCCGCTATAACCCTGCCAGGGTAAAATTATATATTTTACTTGGGTAAAAGATTTTACTATTTCAAGTGTATTGTCGGTAGATTTGTCATCAACAACAATTACTATTTCATCAATACAGCCAAGCTGGCTTTCTATACACCTGCTTATATTTGCTTCTTCATTTTTTGCAATAATTATTGATGATATTTTTATCATACATAATCTCTCTTACTGATACCCGGACAATTTATAATAAATTTATAAACAAAATTAGCTATATTTACCGGCATAGGAATTGGTTGAATAAAATAATATTAATGTACAAAGAAACAAAAAAAATATCTCCGGCGAAAATAATTTCCGCCGCTTCATCAGCAAATTATAACATCTTTTATTGATGAACAAACTTTTTGAGTTATTCAAACAGGCATATTTGAAGTTCGGCGAAAGCTCTGTTACCGAAATTGCATGGGTTATTGCCGGGCAAACACTTTCTGTTGTACTTGGTTTTATAATTATTAAAATTCTTTCGGGGCTCGGCACAGAACAATACGGTGTTTATGTACTTGTGTTAACTGCCGCCGCTTTTGCCGGATCATTGTTTTATGGACCTCTAACGCAGGGTTTTTTGCGTTTTTATTATACCTATTCGGAAAAAAACAAACAAACATTATTTTCCAAATATTTTTTAAGGCTTTTATTTTTTCTATGCCTGTTAGTTTTAGCTTCTGCGGTTATATTTACCTTTGCCAATTTTGCTTTCCCTTTTTACAAGTTAAAATATTTTTTTCTAATCACCGGTATTTTTGTTGCCGCATTAAAGTTTAACGAGTTTTTTAATTCTGTTCTAAACCTTCTCCGCAAACTTAAGCTCAATTCTATTCTGCAGTGTATTGAAAAAACAATTTCAATTTTACTATTAGTGCTCCTCTTAAAATTAAATGTTTTAGATATTGAAACAGCGGTTATAATACTTGCGGCAGCAGCGCTGATATTTGGAAGCGGTAAGTTTTTGTATTTCAAAAAACTACTTCCGGCTCAGCAGTCCGATAATCCGAAACAAATTCAAAACGAAATAAAAAGCATTCTTTTTCCGTACGTTATTCCGTTTGTACTTTGGGGTGTAAGCGCCTGGCTTCAACTTAACGGCGAAAAATGGATTATTAACGAATACCTTTCAACATCGGATGTTGGTATTTACGGCGTGATGATGGCAGTTGTAAATTCGCTGGTAGTTATTCCTAATAATATTATTGTTGAGTTTGCAATGCCAATTATTTTTAAGTACTACGCCGACTTAAAGCAAAAGCAAAATATTATTACGGGTTACATCTATATAAAGTTAATTTTTATACTTGTACTTTTTCTTACTGTCGGCGCAACCCTGGTTTCCTTTTTTGCCGGGTCTTTTCTTATAAAATTAATAAGCAATGATAGTTTCGCAACCTTCTCGCACCTGCTGCCTTCGTTAACCCTGGGCACCGGTTTGTTTTTTACCGGACAGGCGTTGACTAATCTCGGCATGGCGTTAAACAAACCCGGAAAATACCTGGCACCGAAAATTGCCGTGGGGATATTGTCGGTAATCCTTAATCTGATACTAATAAAAATTTTCGGGATCGAGGGTGTTTCTTATTCGGTTTTAATTTCGGGCGCCGTTTATGTTTTTTATATTTGGATTGTAAATAAC
>JAIOIM010000631.1 GCA_019912505.1 Ignavibacteriaceae bacterium | reverse complement strand
ACAGCGGGATTGATTTTATTAAGAAATTTTATCGAAATATAAAATCTGGGTTAAAATTTTTTGGCAAAGAAATAGCGTCTTAACCGTAAGCAAGCTAATACCAATACCCATATTTAAATTTCTTCATACATCGGGGAACTTGAAATTGCCGTCATAAAAGTTAAAACTTTTGTAAGTTAGACTTATCAAATTATTTTTTTAGTACACTTCTAACAATAATGAATTATTCAATATTTGAAACCGAAATAAAAGTTCGCCCTGATGACATCGATTTGAACAATCATGTTCATAGCACAAAGTATTTAGACTATCTATTAGCCGCACGTTACGAGCAAATGCGCAGCAATTATAAAATGTCAATGGATGAATTCCACAAACAAGGCTTCAACTGGGTGATATCTTCCACTTTAATAAATTATAAACGAGCGGTAAAACTTGATGATAAAATTGCGGTGCGCACACAAATTGATGAAATAGGCGGAGCGCAATCAAAAGTAAATTTTTGGATAGTGCTTAAGAATAATGAAAAAATTGCTGCCGATGGATATGTGCTTTATACGATGATATCGCTTAAGGGGGGCAGACCCGTGCGAATACCTGACGAGATAATAAAAAAGTATTCTATCTGATACATTACACAAATTCAATAAAATTTTAGGAGGATTTGCATAATGAATGAATTTTTAAATCAAACTTATTTTAGCAATACTGTGCAGCTATATTTAACTGCACTTGGAATTTTTATTGTTGGAATAATATGCACCCATGTTTTTAAAATTGCTGTTATCGGTACTTTTAAAAAGTGGACAAAAAAAACAGAAACGACAGTTGATGATTTTTTAATAAGCGGGGTTGAAAAATCTGTTATCCCGCTTTTTTATTACGGCGTATTTTATCTCGCCTTAACTTCGCTTACGCTTCACCCTAAAGCAGCCAAATGGATAGATATTATATCCGTTATATTAGTAACATTTTTCGCTATTCGTGTAATTATTTCATCGTTAAAATTTGCTCTTAATTCTTTTTTAAGCAAAAGAAATAAGGGAGATATAAAAGCAAAACAATATAATGGTATAATTGCAATTGCATCGGCATTTATCTGGGTCTTCGGTTTTGTTTTTTTGCTCGATAACTTGGGTTTTAATATTACTACAGTTATAACAGGTCTCGGTATTGGCGGTATTGCAATTGCACTTGCGGCGCAGGCTATACTCGGCGATTTGTTTAGTCACTTTGTTATTTTTTTTGATAAACCTTTTGAGATAGGTGATTTTATTGTGGTCGGTGACAAACGCGGAAATGTTGAATACATCGGATTAAAAACAACACGTTTACGTGCGCTTGAAGGTGAGCAGCTTGTTTTTTCTAATACAGATTTAACTAACTCACGAATTCATAATTATAAAAAGATGGCGAAAAGAAGAGTTGTTTTCAAACTTGGAGTTATTTATCAAACCCCTGCAAATCAACTTGCCGAGATACCAGGGATTGTTAGAAAAATTATTGAAACTCAACCCGACACTGCATTCGACCGAGGGAATTTTTCAAGCTTTGGTGACTTTAGTTTAAACTTTGAATTTGTTTATTTTGTGCTTAGCTCAGAGTATGCTGTATATATGG
>JAIOIM010000630.1 GCA_019912505.1 Ignavibacteriaceae bacterium | reverse complement strand
ATTATTATAATGGTCTTTAAATTTGTCGTAAGTATACTTTGAGGCTTTAACTATAAAAAGATACTTTAAAGTACCGCATTGATATTCAAAATATTGAATAACGTCTTTACCGGTTTCAATGTTGCTGCTGAATCTTATTCTATTTAGTCCATTGTTTTCATTTATCAATTTCGCAGTTATAAAATCTTCCGCGCTGCTGCCTTCGGGTAATTTTATTACAGATATAGCAGCGCCGAGTTTTTCGTTTAAGAATCGTGTGCCGGTTAACTGCTGCGATAAATTTTCCGTAAGTACAAGATTATCAATTCTTTTCCAATCTGAAGTTATGCTTATTGAAAATTCACCCAAATCAATAGTGGTTGAATCATTTGATAAAATTGCCGTTGAGTTTGAATCAACCGTAAGCATTGGTTTGGTAGTAAGCCCGGTGTAACTATCAATTTGTGTGGTTACAAAATTATAAAAAATTTCGCTATCGCTTTTAAAATTTGTTTGCTTGTCATCAAAACTGAAAACATCCGATTTATTTGACAAGATAGAAAACTTGCTGCTCGATAGTTCGGTTTTTACTCTGTCGTCCGATATTTCTGAAACTGTTTGCGTGTAAGTTTCATCCGGCGTTTCTAATCGAGTAAAAATTCTTAACGATAAATTTACCGACTCCGGTTTTATCAAGTAGAGCGAGAGACGCTCAATTTTGAATACATCCTTTGAGATAAACTGTTCTTCAATCTTAAAGAATTTCATATCATTAATGTGAATAGGGGAGAGTTTTATAAAGCCGTTTAATGAGCGGTCGAGGATATAGTTATTTAAATGCTTATCATAAACCGCAAATCGGTTATACAGAGGATTAGGGAATTCGAGCAGGACTGTGTAATAAATATTTTCATTTAAAACTATACTGTCAATTTCAAACTTATTGTAGTAACGAAAAACCGGAAGTGAAAGATTAATTAATCCGGCGAGGGAATCGTTTGCGGTAATGTTTCCTGCCACTGCGCGTATAACAATTGTTTGAAGCATCTCTGCGTCAATAGTTTTATCGTTACCGTCCAGCAAAGAGCAGCCAGTAAAAAAAAGCATTATGGTTGTTACGAATAGTAGTATTTTTTTCATATTTAACTTTTTGAAATAAAAGCAGTCAAAAAATAAGAATAATTTTTGATTTATTTAATCTTCATTTTATATTCCCCCATTCAAATCAGAAAATTTATGAAATTAAAGCTAATTATAAATATTACCATAAACTATTATTAAAGTAATTACCCTATTGAAAAGAAAAAACCTTTTACTATTCTTCTTTTTGTTATTTGCTGTTTCCGTACTCCCCGCAAACTTAACAGTCCCTAAAATTGCTCTCAAAGATCTTTCATTCAAAATAAAACTCGATGGACTGCCGGATACATTAACATTCGTTCATCTTTATTTTAAAGCAGAGATTGAGAATAGGGAAATGTTC
>JAIOIM010000629.1 GCA_019912505.1 Ignavibacteriaceae bacterium | reverse complement strand
GATTTATCGTCTGTTTCTAAAAGCAGCTCTTTTGTAACCGGTATTTCAAGTGAAATTGTTTTACTCCGGTTTATATATCCGTCATCATTTATCAGGTAATTTAATTCTCCGGAAAGGCTGTAACTCTCTGCGTCAAAATCAATGTTCAGCCCTTCTTTTAATAAACCAATAAATGTGGTTTCGCTTATCGTATTTTTTATTTCAGCAGAAATTATTAAATAATCTTTTGCCCGTGTTGCCGCAACATAAAATAATCGTTTTAGCTCCGCCAGATGTTTTCGTTTTGAAATATAATCTGTTACGAATAATATTGGTGCCGACAGATAATCGGTGTAGTAATTATTATTGAGCGGTAATTTTGTTAAGAGTCCAAATTTTTTATCAACCGTAACTTGTTTTGATTTTACCAAACTTTGCGGCGCACCTTCGGCGCATTTGTATAGAAACACATAACTGTATTCCATTCCTTTTGATTGATGAACCGTCATGATGTTTACAGAATTCGATTCATCCGAAAGTGCCGCCTGTGCTTCATCTTCCTGCGAACCAATAGCCTCTTTTAGATAAGCAACGTAATCGTACAATGTTTTATAACCGTTAGCGTTAAACTGAATAGTGAGTTTTATTAACTTTTCAACATTTGCAGTTTCTTGAACACCATTTGCACGAGACGCAACTACAGCGGTATAACCGGTCTCGGTTAAAATTTTTCTTAAAACAGCGGGGATGTCAGAATTTTTTGAGAGTAAAATATTTTCGGAAAGATAGCCGCATATTTTTTTTAGTTTTTTATCTTCCCCGGCTCTTATTTTTAATCTTTCAAAGTAATTTTTTTTGTCAATGAGAGAAAGCTTATAAATCTCCGCATCCGAAATTGTAAAGAAAGGGGAGCGAAGAATTCCGACTAACGCCGTGTCGTTATTCTGGTCTAATAAAAAAGAAAAATAGTTATAGATATCAGAAATGGTTTGCCGCTGAAAAAAACCTTTGCCGCCGATTATTGTAAAGGGGATTTTATATTTTACAAATGTTTTTTCAAGATCGGCAAAAGGACTGCGTTTGCGGCACAGTATTGCTATCTCGTTCCACCTAACATCGGTTTGCTTTTTTATTTGAAGAATTTTTTTTGCAACAAGCTCGGCTTCGGGCAATTCTATTTCATCGGCATCCTTTTTTTCTTTTTTTAGGATGAGAAGTTCGACTCCGCCGAAAGTATCGTCATTTCGTGCACAAACTAAATCGGAATGTGCTACTTCGTTAAAACGGAGATTCGGGTTTTCAAAAAGTTTTTTGAACAGTGTATTTGTAAAAAGACAAATAGCCGGACTCATTCTAAAACTATCCGGGAGAGAGATAAGCTGTTCATCGCCCGATGCAATTTTTATATCATTTTTTGTCCGGTCGAATACTTCAAGTTCGGCATCGCGGAACATGTAAATACTTTGCTTTTCATCGCCGACTACAAATAAATTGTTTTTCTTCAACCCATCAAGTATCGGCAAAAATATATTGTACTGAAGTTCGTTTGTGTCCTGGTATTCGTCAATCATTATATATTTATACTGCGATGTTAAATAGCCCCGTACTTCATCACTTAATATAATTTTTTGTGTAAGAAGCAGAATATCTTCAAAATCCAGGAATCCGTTTTCTGTTTTTTTCTTTTCATAAACAGACAATGTTTTGTAAAAAAAGTTAAGTAGTTCTTTACCGAATTCTGCAAGTGCGAAGTTTATTTTTTCAGTATCATCCACTACTTCAAACTTTTTAAAAAACGAGAAGGTTTTTTCGACTGTTAATATTTCATTTGCAAAACGATCAAACTCATCTTTAAAGTATCCCTGCTTTCGTATTGTTCCGCCGGTTGTACAGACTATACTCATAATCTGTTTTAAGAACACCACTCGTTCAGCGGGTTTAGTTAGTTTCGAGTATTCAGAAAGAAGCGAAGCAATCAGCAAACCATTTTTGTTATCAGGTTTTGTTAAAAGAACATTTTCATTTATCCGTTTTATGCCATCAATCAGATCGGCTTCAAAATCAAATAAAAGCGTATCAACAAGCTGGTTGTATGATGAGTCGAAAAAATTTGCAATATCGGCGGCATCCGCCGTATAAATATTTTCGGCGCATATTAAAACATTTTTTCTGTTTTTAATCAAAGAAAATATTTGTCTCGAAAAAGCAGCCTTAGAACCAAACAGCCTTATTAAATTTTTTAATTCCTCGTCCCCATTGCTTAAATGATTGTTAACTATATCTTCAATACTAAGTTCTGCAAGTTCGTTTGAAGTCTGCTCATCTATAGGCGTAAAGTTTGCATCGATACCGGCTTCCACAGGGAATTGTCTTAACACATCGATACAAAAAGAGTGAATTGTAGAAATGTTTGCCGAGATTAATTGCCGCCTTAAAATTTCTAATTTTCGTTTAAGTTTGGGGTCAGCAGTTTCCGCTATTTTATCTTCAATTTCTTTTGCAATTTTTTTATAGAGTTCGCTTGCTGCTTTATCGGTAAAAGTAATTGCAGCAATGTTGCGCAGCGAAACATTCTTTTTAAGCGCGATTTCCAGATACCGTTTCGAGAGTACAAAAGTTTTACCCGAACCGGCATTTGCAGTTAAACTTATGTGCTTGTCTATATTTAACGCCGCCATTTGGTGAGGTGTTAACATCTAACTATTGCCTTTATCGCTGGAGGGAATTTCAATTTTAAATGTTGTTCCGCCTGGTGATGATTCAACTAATGCAATTGAACTGTTTATACCTTCTAAAAATCTTTTTGTTAGTTTTAAACCAATACCCATACCTTTTGCTTTTGTTGTAAAATTTGTTTCAAATATTTTTTCTTTGTCAGCGTTGTTAATTCCATTGCCGTTGTCGGTAACTAATATCTCAAATTTGTCTTCCGCTTTTTTTATAGTGATGGTAATTTTGTCGGCATTTGCCTGGATTGCATTTCTAATCATGTTTATAAACATTCGCCTAAGTTGTGCGTTATCGGCTTCAATCATTGCCTGCTCAACAACACTATTTAAACTGATTGTAACTTTTTCATCGGTAAACAGATTTATAGTATCCTGTGCTGCCGAAACGATATCGACTTGCTCTAATTTAATACTCGGCATTTTTGCAAACCGAGAAAACTCAGAAGCAATTGTGCTTAAACTATCAACCTGGTTTAAAAGCGTGGCAGTAAGTTTCTCAAACATCAAATCGAAGTTTTTCGATTTGTCCCGGTAAGCCGCCATCAATTGCTGCACAGCAAGTTTCATTGGAGTAAGCGGATTTTTAATTTCGTGGGCAACTTGTTTAGCCATTTCTTTCCAGGCACTCTCACGTTCCATTGCCGCAAGTTCCGACTGATTGTGCTGGAGTTCTCTCGTCATCGAATTAAAACCCGAAATCAAATCGCGCAGTTCGCCCCGCTCTTTGTTAACAAGTTCAACATTAAAATCGCCATGCCCCACGGCGGCGGTAGCTTTTGTTAATTTACGTATAGGCGATGATATTTTATTTGCAAGGATTGTGCTTATTATTAAAATTAGAATTATGGCAAACGAATAGATACCAAAAAGAAAAACATCAACATCAATAAGCGAAAAAGTAATTTTAACTTTGTTAAAAGCTTCGTTTACACCGATGATGAGGTCTTCGCCGTTAAGATGTATTTTTTTGTAAAAGGCACTGTAGTTGTAATTCTCAACTTTTTCTTCGGTCAAAAATTCGCGGTAACTCAAATAGTTTAGTTGGTAATGAGCATTTGGATCAAGCTTTTCGGGAAACAGTCCGATGTTGTAGTACTGCTGATTGGTATTATAAATTAAATTGGATGATGAGTAAACACCGAAAGCAATGCCGAGTTCTTTCCCAGCATTTACAAACGCCGTGGATAAATTTCGGTCTTTATATTTTACAAGCTGTGCTTCCACATGCTTTTCAACATAATCTATCCGCTCATTTAGTTCATTAAACAGAGCCGAACGGCTCCGGTCTTCAACAACCTGGCGGTTGTAAGCAGCAAGAATTAAAACCGGGATAACCGAGATTACAAAGAAAGAAATAAGAAGCTGTACTCGAAATGAATACTTAAATTTATTGAGCATCGACAAAAACAAAATAAAAAATAGAATTATAATAAAGAGTGAATGGATTATAAAAATTTTAA
>JAIOIM010000628.1 GCA_019912505.1 Ignavibacteriaceae bacterium | reverse complement strand
ACTTATAGGTAATGTAATTGCAAAACAGGACAGCCTCACCATCACAACACCTGAAGGTTTTTATTACGGCGATGAAAGAATAGCACAGTCTGATAAAGGTGTTTATCTTGATGATCAAAAAGTAATTTTGACGGCTAAAACCGGCGAGTATAATTTTAACGAAAACCGCGCCCATTTTTTAGTTGATGTTTTGCTTTATGATACAACAACTACACTTACGTCAAACGAGCTAATCTATTATAAAGAAGAAAACAGAGCGGTTGCGGTAGGTAATGTAAAAATTATCGATTCTACAAATACAATTACAGCAGATTCGTTAGAACATTTCAGGCAATCTCGAATAACGTTTGCTGACCAAAATGTTAAATTGCAGAGTTCAAAAAATAATGTTGAGATATACGGAAATCATCTCGAAGATTACCCGCACAAACTCTACTCTGTAGTTACCGAAAATTCGCTTCTCATTCAGATTGATACAAGCTATGTTGTAACCCGCGATACTCTTGAAAACGGAATAATCGACTCAGTAAGGACGGCAAAGCTCGATACTCTTGTAATAAGTTGTATGGTAATGGAGGCACACAGGGATACTTCTAATATTTTTTTTGCAAAAGATTCGGTTGAAATTGTACGCGGAGAGTTTGCCTCAAAAAATGATTTTACAACTTATTTTAGAACCGAAGAAAAAATTATAACAAAAAAACGAAATCGGGAAGCACACCAGCCAATCATCTGGTTCGATGCTTCTCAATTAACAGGCGATTCGGTTGCGATATATCTTGAGAACAATACCATTAAAGAACTCGATGTAATAAAAAACGGATTTATATTATCACAAAACGAAATATTTAAAAGCCGGTTCGATCAAATTTCGGGCGATAGTCTTTACATCCATTTTGATGATGAGGGGATTGATTTAACCGAGGTATTCGGCGGTGTGCTGAGCATATATTATTTATACGATAACAATGAGCCAAACGGTTTGATGAAATCATCATCCCAAACAACAAAAATTAAATTTGATGAAAAAAAAGTAAACCAGGTTAGACTTTACGGACAGCCTACGAGCGAATATTATCCCGAACCGCAGGTTGCCGGCAAGGAGCTTTCGTTTACTTTACCGCGTTATATGTTTTATGAAAATAGACCGCAAAAAGAAAAATTATTGGAAGCGATAATCATTAATCAGATAAAAAAAGAAGACGGATTGAATGGACAAATCAACACTGAGGAGTGAAGACCTTGTAAAAATTTATAAAAAAAGAACAGTGGTTAACAAAGCAACAATTCAGGTTTCTACCGGTGAAATAGTAGGCTTGTTGGGACCAAACGGCGCCGGAAAGACAACTACTTTTTATATGATTATGGGGATGATAAAACCTGATAAAGGCAATGTTTTTTTGAATGATGAAAACATTACTAAAGTCCCGATGTACAAACGTGCCCGTATGGGTGTGGGGTATCTTCCGCAAGAGGCTTCGATATTCAGGAGAATGTCGGTTGAAGATAATTTAACAGCCATTCTCGAATTAACGCCTCTCGGTTCAAAAGAGAGGAAAGAAAAATGCGAGAGTCTTCTTGAAGAATTAAGTATAACACAGATAAGAAAAAGTTTAGGTTTTCAACTGAGCGGCGGTGAAAGAAGAAGAACTGAAATTGCGCGGGCTCTTGCAACCGACCCTAAGTTTATTTTACTTGACGAACCATTTGCCGGAGTTGACCCGATTGCAGTTGAAGATATTATGGTTATTGTAGGTAAGCTTAAAGAACGGGGAATAGGCGTGTTAATTACAGACCACAATGTTCACGAAACTTTAAGCATAGTTGATAAAGCTTATATTTTAATTAACGGTGTAATATTCAAATCCGGTAGTGCGGAAGAACTTGCTGAGGATGAAGAAGTAAAAAAACTTTATCTCGGCGAGAAGTTTAAGCTTGATAGGTATTGAACTAAATTGAATGCCTTATTGTAAAAATATCTGATCTATCTTTTGGGATAATAAAAAAAGGACGCACAAGCGTCCTTTTTTATTTTAAAATCCGGTTGAAAAGTTAACAGTGAGTGAAGCCGGTAGAGTTGGTTTTTGATCAACGCCGAATGAGAAACTCCAATCTGTGCTTTCAAGTTGCCGCTTATTATACGATGAAACAAGACGGGCGGCGTTTATGGCGCTTGCAATTCTGTTTAACATCATTGCGCCAACGATAAATCTTAAACCGTTAAAAGCCTGTTCGCTTGTTACCCACATATTTCTGTAGTTTTTTCTCGATTCGTTGTTGTCCCATTGCCAGTAATATGTGTCTTCGTTATACATCTCGGCAAAATCACGATTCAAAGCTTTTGCATTATTATAATCTTTAACATCCATATACTGACCCACGGTTGCATAATAGTCAGCGTCTTTGCCGTCAACATTTGCCCCGGCAACAGAGGCTGCATATGATTTGTAC
>JAIOIM010000627.1 GCA_019912505.1 Ignavibacteriaceae bacterium | reverse complement strand
CCCTTATATAAATTTATTTTTTACAAGCGAGGTTGATTTATACAAAAGACAAAAGGGCGTTGGCAAAAATGATTTTTCGTTTACAGGAATTTTCCTGTCGGCACGTTATTCTTCAGACCGGGTATTTTCTCTCTCAATGAGCTATGATGCGCGGAAGAATGTAATTTATTATGAAACATTTAAAAGTTTTACAGATTCACTTATTGAAAATGAGACTCGTCAGGGTTTTAGAATAAGAACAAATATCCGTCCGATTGATAATGTAATGGTTGGTTTAAGTGCCGGTTACCGTTTCAGCAAATCGGATGTTAAACCGTCTAAAAACTTCTCGGGATTTTTAAGTTATACACGGTTACCGTTAATAGATATTTCTTCAACAGCATCGTACAATAAAATTTTAAGCAGCTATATTGATGGGGATATATACGGTATAAACTTTACAAAATATATTTCAGCAGGCGGAATAAGCGTTTCTTTGGGTTACAGAAAGACAGTTTACCATTTTTCCTACACAGCCAATAAGCTTGAGCAAAACAGCATCAACTTTGATTTTTCAACGAGAATAATCGACAACATTTTCTTAAACGCCGGTTACGAAGGTACGTTTGAGAAGGAAAGAACATACGGCAGAATTTTATTTGATGTATCCACAAGGTTTTGATTATTGCCATACTCTCGGCTTGAAGAAATATTGAGCACGAGTTTTCTAACAGTTAAACTCGCGCTTTACGAAAAACTATATAATAGTCGATGCTATTATTGATGAGTAAATAATCCAATGTAAAGCAAAAATGAAAAACACTTTTTTGTCACTACACTAACATTACTGCTATCTTGTAATTGTCGATAACATACTTGTCTTTAAATAATTCATTAACTGATTTCTTTCAGCTATAACTTGGTTATGCGTCAAATCGGTGTGAATAAATATCAAACGGTTATCGGTTAAATCACTTTCTTTTAATTTGTTTTCTTCCGATTTGAAATATGGTATTCCCCAGGCGTCTAAATCATCCATCAGACTTTCGGTTTTATTTCTTGTTCCGCCTCCATCGGTGTAGATATTAATAAACCGTCCGGTATAATTTTCTATCCAGTGAGAATATTTTTCTGTTTCGCCGTAAAGAGCGTCAAATAAAATAACATCTGAAATATTTTTCGTTAAACCGCCGCGCATCAGGCAGAATGAAATTACCCTGTATGCGCCGCTATGCCCGGCAAGAATAATGCTGCCTACCTTTGAGGATTTTAACTTCCCTTTGTTGATTAGAAAGTTTATTACGTCATTAAGTAAACGCTTTAATCCATCCTTACCTTCCAATTTCCCTCCGTAGGAATCGGGTGCATTCTTGGGTCCTTCGGGAAAGACAAAAACTGCATTTTTATTGCTCCCGGAAAATTGTTCAATAAGTTTGTACTGTGCAGATGCACTGTCGATATTATTGTACCAGCCGTGAAAGTATACGACAAAATTAGTTTCATTCGATGCTTTAAATCCTTCGGGAATAAAAACGGCAACGCTGCTGTCGTTGTAATGTTCTTGAAATGAAAATGTTTGATTGTTATAAACATGACCATCCGTCCGCTCAGAATCCGGGAAAGGAGCAGTAGAAAACTCCGATACAAACATTTCGCCAAGCTGCTTATATCGTTCTGTAATTGGCTGCGAAAATGCACCGTGCGTAAAAAGTATTAGTAACAAAAAGGTTAGTACACTATTCTTTTTCAAAGCTGCCTCTTTTTGAAAGTTAATTATTCAAAAACAATTCAATTATAGTTTATAAAATAAATAGTTTTAAGCCGGTTTCATACTTATATAATAAAACCAGTTCATATCTTAAAATAAGAGTTCATTAACACCTTTAATAATCGAAGTGTTTATGAAATCCTATTCAAGGTCTGAACAGTTTCTGTGGGCAATTTTTATTCTATAATATCTTAAATAATAAAAACCATTACTTTCACACAACCTCTAAATTTCAAGACTATTCATTTACAGTCTCTGCGTAAGATGAGCTATAAAGTAAATTGTTTTAGCCGGATAATAATTAAATATAATAT
>JAIOIM010000626.1 GCA_019912505.1 Ignavibacteriaceae bacterium | reverse complement strand
GGCAGGAAGTTGCGCGGCTGTTAAACAAGCGTTCTATTTTTGCTGAGCGGGATGACAAGACATTAACTCTACGCCGTGGTTTCTCACTCGCAAAGGGAGAGAAAGTGCTTGTCTGCGAGGATGTGGTGACAACGGGGGGTTCGGTATTTGAAGTAATTGATATTGTAAAAAATGCGGGTGCCGATGTTGTTGGTGTAGGTTTTATTGTCGACCGCAGCAACGGCAAAGTGCAATTTGGTTTTCCGCAAATCAGCGCCATGAAAATGAATGTTGTTTCATACATCCCCGATGAGTGCCCGTTTTGTAAAGAAGGTACACCAGCTGTAAAACCTGGTTCACGAAAAGTTTAAAAAGCATAAAAGGAACTTAAAATGAAAAAAGTATTCTTTCTTTTTCTAATTTCAACTGTAGCATTTGGTCAGGTAAAGTTTGATGATTATTTTGAAAATAAAACTCTCCGACTCGATTACTACCATACCGGCGATAAAACAAGTGATTCCTATTCCATCGATGAACTTCTTTTAGAACCACACTGGGGCGGCTCAAAAACAAACTTGATTGATCCATTCAACTTTGGTAGATACAAAGTGATGGTTTACGATGAACCGACAAACGCCCTGATATTTACAAAAACATATTCAACTTTGTTTAGTGAGTGGCAAACGACTGATGAAGCAATGAATACAGTAAAGACATTCAGCGAAACTGTTACGATGCCATTCCCTAAAAATAAAGTCCGCGTTGAGTTTTATTCAAGGGGTAGACAAAACGAATTGATAAAAAAATATGAGTATACAGTTAACCCTAAAGATTATTTCATCAAACCGGAGATGCGATTTGAATATAACTCATTCAAAGTTCTTTACTCCGGCAATCCTTCTGATAAAGTTGATATTGTTATAATACCCGAAGGTTACACAAGTGAAGAGATGGAAAAATTTAAAGCTGATTGTGATAAATTTGCCGGTTACCTTTTTAATGCTTCTCCATTTAAGGAGAGCAAAGATAAATTTAATATTTGGGGTGTTGAAGCTGCATCAAAAGAATCGGGCACAGATATTCCTGCAAAAAATGTTTGGAAAAAAACTGTGGTAAACTCAAATTTTTATACATTCGATTTGGAAAGATATTTGATGACCTCCGATAATAAAACACTTCGCGATGTTGCGGCAAATGCGCCGTACGATCAAATTTATATTCTTGTTAATTCAAATAAATATGGCGGCGGTTCAATTTATAATCACTATTCGGTATGCGTAAATAGTAACCCGCATGAAGAATATGTTTTTGTTCACGAGTTCGGGCATGGTTTCGCATTTCTTGCCGATGAATATTACACATCGGATGTAGCGTATAATGAATTTTATCCTTTAGATATTGAACCTCTTGAAAAAAACATTACTACCTTAATAAACTTTGACGATAAATGGAAAGATGCGTTAGACAACTCGACCCCAATTCCAACCCCCGCAACAGATGAGTATATCGATAAAGTTGGAGTATTTGAAGGAGGCGGATACGCGGCAAAAGGTATTTACCGCGCTAAACAGGACTGTACAATGAAATCAATTTCTGTTAATAATTTTTGTCCGGTTTGTAAAAAAACAATTCAGGACATGATAGACTTTTATACAAAATAAGTTAGAAAAATGAATCAAAAAAAACTGCACCGCACTGTAGAAACAATAGCTTCTCAAAAATTTGAAAATGAAGAAGCGATGCTGATAAAGGTGCTTAATCAAATAGTTGAAAATGAAAAAATTAATGTAATAGGCGGGCGTTTGTGGAAACTGAATGCCGACACAAAATGTTATACAATACTTTATCAAATCGGGGCTTTCGAAAAGTTAACCCCAGATTTTAATATTGCAATTGATGATTATCCCTTCTTTGATTTAATTGCCAAAGAACGTACAATCCTTGGCAGTGAAACAAATGAGATACTAAGGAGCAAAGGAATATTTCGTTACTCCGCATCTGGAGTAGGTTCAAAATTAAAGGTAAGCGGCAAACCCTATTTCGAATATTTATTGGCTTTAAACAGCGAACATATAAACGAAGAATTTAAGCTTACATTAAATATTATTGCTACTGCTTTAACCTCTCAAATAAAACAGAGGCGTTATTCAAAAAGCACAAATACATTGCTCGCAGATATTGACAAAGCACGGCAGCTTCAAAAAAGTATTTTACCCGAACATGAGTATAACTTTAGTAATTATGAATTGTTCGGAATTACAGATCCGGCGGAAATTGTAGGCGGCGATTTTTTTGATTACTTAAAAGCGGGTGATGATAGCGACAGGCTTGGCGTTGTTGTTGGCGATGCCGCTAGCAAAGGAATAGCCGCAGCAGCTGAAGCGATGTATATAAGCGGCGCTTTAAGAATGGCAAGCAGTTTTGAAATAAAAATTGCACCGCTTATGAAGAGAATGAACAAACTTGTTAACAAAATATTTGCAGATGATAAATTTGCTTCGCTATTTTATGGAGAACTTTCTACAGATAAAAGCGGTTTGTTTTTGTACGCAAATGCAGGGCACAACCCGCCGATGTTCATTCGGGCTGATTCCGATACGATTGAATATTTAAGTATAACCGGTCCTGTGCTGGGCCCGGCTCCGAAGGCAAATTATACGATTGAAAATATAAACTTTGGAATAGGCGATGTGCTTCTTATTTATTCCGATGGACTTATTGACTCAGCCGATGGTGATTTTGAACCTTACGGAGAAGAAAAAATTGAAAATATTTTTATGTCTGTAAAGCATCTTTCAGCAAAGGAGATTACATACCATCTTTTAAATGATGTAATAAATTTTGCAAAAAACGGAAAATATCTTGACGACAAAACTATTGTAGTTATTAAACGGGTAAAATAAAATATAAATTAAGGCGGAGTTCTCATCCGCCGGTTATTTAAACCTAATTAATAAACAAGCGAGGAAGTAATGTTACAATCAATAAATCCTGCTACGGAAGAAGAAATTAAAACCTACACCGAGATGTCCTTTGACGAGGTCTCATCAATCATCGAGGAAACTCATCAAACATTTCTTGCCTGGAAAGAAACATCATTCGCCGAACGAAAAATCAGAATGAAAAATGCCGCGACTGTTTTAAGGCATAATAGCAAAAAATATTCTGAGTTGATGACTCTTGAAATGGGAAAGCCTATCAAACAATCATACGCTGAAGTTGAGAAGTGCGCATGGGTATGTGAATATTATGCCGAAAATGCCGAATTTTTTTTGATGGATAAGATAATTGAAACTGAAGCCGAAAAAAGTTTCGTAACATTTCGTCCGATAGGAACCGTTCTCGCGGTGATGCCTTCGAATTTTCCTTTCTGGCAGGTATTTCGTTTTGCCGCACCGGGGTTGATGGCAGGGAACGCAGGCGTTTTAAAACATGCTTCAAATGTAATGGGATGTGCCATTGCGATTGAAGAAGTTTTTAGTGAGGCAGGGTTTCCTAAAAATCTATTTCGCTCTCTAATAATTTCTTCAAAAAATATGAAAGAGGTAATCGGACATCCGCAAATTGCGGCAGTTACATTAACAGGAAGCGTCCCCGCCGGTAAGGCAGTTGCCGCCGCCGCCGGTGCTGTTTTGAAAAAAACCGTTCTTGAACTCGGCGGAAGCGATGCTTACGTAATTCTTGAAGATGCGGATCTTGATGCTGCTTCCGAGAATTGTGTGACAAGCAGATTGCTTAACGCCGGGCAAAGCTGTATAGCGGCAAAACGATTTATTGTTGTAGACAAAATATATGATGAGTTTGAAAAATTATTCGTTGAGAAAATGAAATTAAAAAATATGGGGGATCCGATGGATGAAAAAAATTACATCGGTCCTCAAGCAAGAACCGACTTACGTGACGAACTCCATCAACAAGTGGTAGCCAGCGTAAAAAAAGGTGCAAAATTATTATTGGGCGGAGAAATCCCGCAACGCAAAGGTGCTTACTATCCGCCTACAGTTCTTTCAAACGTAAAAGCCGGTATGCCTGCTTACGATGAAGAACTTTTTGGACCGGTGGCAGCACTCATAAAAGTAAAAGATGAAGCGGAAGCATTAAAGACAGCAAATGATTCAATATTCGGGTTGGGAGCCGCAGTTTTTACAAAAGATAAAAATCGCGGAGAAAAAATAGCAAAAGAAAAATTGGACGCTGGCTGCTGTTTTGTAAATGAGTTTGTTAAGTCAGACCCAAGACTGCCATTCGGCGGGATAAAAGAATCAGGTTACGGCAGGGAGTTATCGCATTACGGAATGCGAGAATTTGTAAACATAAAAACTGTTTATATTAAGT
>JAIOIM010000625.1 GCA_019912505.1 Ignavibacteriaceae bacterium | reverse complement strand
CTATTAAATATTTGATGTGAAGGTTGCTCAAAAAAAAGCCCGACTCTTTTATTGAATCGGGCTTTTAGAATATGTGAAAACATTTATTTGAGAAGCGTCATTTTTTTTATTTGGCTAAAACTGCCGGCATTAAGTTTATAGAAATAAATTCCGCTTGATAACTTTGATGCATCAAAAATAACTTCGTATGCGCCAGGCGCTTTTTGTTCATTTACTAAAGTTGCAACTTCGTTACCAAGAACATCGTAAACTTTGAGATTGACCATTGACGATTGACTATTGACCGCTTGAGGAATTGAATACTTAATTTTTGTATCCGGATTAAACGGGTTTGGAAAATTTTGTGAAAGACTAAATTCCGAAGGTTGTGAAACTTCTACCTCGATAGTGTTGGAGATATTTGTTGTTCCATCCAAATCAACTTGTTTTAGCCTGTAGAAGTATTTTCCCGCCTCTAAATTGTTGTCGGCGTAAGTATAACTTTGGCGTTCGGTTGTTGTGCCGTTGCCTTGAATAAAAGCAACTGTGTTAAAAATACCCTTTGTAGATTTTCTTTCTATAAAAAATCCTTTATTGTTTACTTCGGTAGCTGTCGTCCAATTTAATAGCACATTATTATTTTGTGCGTTTGAGTAAAACGAAGTCAATTCAACCGGAATAACCGCAAGCAAGCGATCCCAATAAAGTTTTTTATTATTTCCATCCATACCAACGTATATAACGCCGACATCACTAGTATTATTAAGCGTTACCAACTGTGAAGAATAATTTGTTGTGTATGGGGCAGGGGGAAAATCGCTTATGTTTGTTAAACCAGTAAATTGCGCTGACCCGTAAGCCGCGCCAGAAAAAAGGATGTAATCTGTTTCATTGTTTGGCGGACCAACCTGAGTGGAATCTGCCTGGTATACAAGATCGAAACCAAAATTATTATAACTGTGGAATTTAATATTTTGACCAAAGTAGTCGAGGTTGGTATTATTTGTTACAGCAAAAGCGGCATCCCAACTTACACCGGCAGTTATACTTTTTCTTGCCCAGATGCTTCTTGCGCCGACCGCCCCAGATGTATAAATAAACCACATTTCACTATTGTTTGTCGCGCTCATATATTCATACTTGGGAGCCGGGTCAGTTGCGATGTCAATGAAACCTGCCGAAGCTAAAATCCCTGGTGCAGTTTCGCGGTAACGAGCTAATCTAACTACAGATGTAGCCGTATCAGCCAGAACCGGACCGTAATAATTTAAAAGCAACGTATCTCCTGTACCCGACATCGAAATTTTTGGGTTAGCTCCGTTTGATGTAATTGAACCTCTGTTTCCCCAGTTAAATCCACCGTTTATTGTACTGTATCGAACAACATTATTGGTGAGAAGTGAATCCATAAAAACATAAATTGCTCCGGTTGATGATGCAGCTACATCAAAACTTCTATAAGCATTGTTGCCATATAAAATAGGTCTAATTTGTTGAGCGGGTGCTAAAAAATTCCAGCAGTATACTTCGTTTCCAGCCTGAAAGAAGCAATAGAAAGAATCCAGTACTGTGCGGATCATTTTTACATTTTCCATACGTCCGCGGTAATTAACGCCGCCCGGTATTGATGCCCAGTTTTCGCCATTATCAGTAGATGTAAAAATTAGCAATCCAAGATTTGCAGTGGATTGTGTATCATTAACCGCCACAAATATTTGTCCATCGGCTTTTTGAATTCCGGCAAATTTTCCGACTGGTTCGTAATCGAGAATTGTCCGGTCGTTGCCCCAGCGAGGATTAGAATCCACTCTATTGAAGATTGGTTTTTCAAC
>JAIOIM010000624.1 GCA_019912505.1 Ignavibacteriaceae bacterium | reverse complement strand
ACAAGAAGCGGGTTAAAATCAAACTCAGTTATACCGGGGTTATCGAGCATCATTTGCGCTGAAGAATTGATCACCCTTTTTATTCCATCAAGGTCAACCGGCGCCTCGCCCCTTACACCGTGAAGAATTTTTCCCATCTTAGTTTCGTTTATCATTTCTTCGATATCATCATCATTTAAATAAGCCGAGCGCATGGCTGTATCATCGTAAACTTCAACATACTTTCCGCCGGTGCCGAACATAATTATTGGTCCGAACGATGGGTCGCGAAAACCGCCGATTAAAACTTCGTGCTTTATTTTTATAAACGGCTGAATTAAAAATCCTTCGGCATTTACATTGCGATTATTAAAACTCGTTTTTATTTCTTCAACTGCTGTGAGTAATTCTATTTTGTTTTTTATGTTAAGCCTTACGGCGTCAAACTCAGTTTTGTGAACAACTGCCTTTGAAATCCCTTTTACTAC
Source organism: Ignavibacteriaceae bacterium (assembly GCA_019912505.1). Taxonomy (GTDB): domain Bacteria; phylum Bacteroidota; class Ignavibacteria; order Ignavibacteriales; family Ignavibacteriaceae; genus CG2-30-36-16. Next base: position 1,423 of record JAIOIM010000624.1, on the reverse strand, counting down.
AATCGGATATATTATATCGGTTTTTTGCAACTCATCCTCATTGTAAATGTTTGATTGCACAACCGGTAAACCGTAATACCGGCAAAGCTCATTTACTTTTTCCTCTTCTATAAATCCTTCGCCTGTCAAAACTAATTTATTAACCGATGCGTTTAATCTTTCCGAATTATTTTTCCCCCGGTTGAATTTAAGCATATTCCAAAGTACCGCGGCGGGATCTTCGGGTGTACGGAAAAGCGGCAGTTTGTATTTTGAATTATGCCGGTACTCTTCCCACAATTCGGGTAGCGGCATTACAACCTGCAGTACCGGCTTAGTCGATTGAATAGCATTTATTCCTTCAATTACATTAAAAGCCGGAACCATTACCGGTTCGACAAAAATTGAAACAACTGCATCAACATTTTCATCGGCTGCAATTATTTCATTTACAATTTTAAATTGTTCTGCACTTCCGCCGGGGAGCAGGTCAACAGGGTTGCAGGCGCTGCCTTCCGGATGGATGATTTCTCTCAATTTAATTTTTGTCTTTTCGTCAAGCGCGGCTAATTTGAATCCTGTACGTTCAAGCGCATCAACAGCAAGTATTGCCGGACCGCCCGCGTTTGTTATTACCGCAACTTTATTTCCTTTCGGAAGCGGGAAGTTTTCAAATCCTTTTGCGGTATTAAATAATTCATTTAACGTGTCGGCACGGAGTATTCCGAATTGTTTAAGCACGGCGTCAACAATTTTATCATTGCTTGCAAGCGCGCCTGTGTGCGATGATGCAGCTTTTATACCGCCGGTTGTTCTGCCGGCTTTTAATACAATTACAGGTTTTTTTATTTTATTCTGGATGAATGGTTTTATAAATTTTTCGCCGTCGATAAAACTTTCGAGATAAAATGTAAGCGTTTTTATTTTTTCATCATCCTCCCAAAATTCGAGTAAATCATTTTCGTTTATATCGGCTTTGTTTCCGACGCTTATAAAATGCCCGAAGCGGATATCGGTTTCGCGCAGTGAATTTAAAACCGCCGCACCTATTGCACCGCTTTGCGATAAAAAAGCAGTTGAGCCGACTTCAGGTTTTTCGGCAACAAATGTTGCGTTAAGTTTTATTTCATCAAAAGTTGTAATTACACCCATGCAATTAGGACCAACGAGCCTTGCGCCGTTTTCTTTTACTTTCCGGAGAATGCGGTTCTCAACTTCTTCACCGGCTTTCCCTATTTCTTTAAACCCTGCGGTTATCAGGATGATGGATTTAATGTTTTTCCCTAACAGCTGGTCAATTGTATCTTCCGCAAAATTTTTTGGAACCATTACAAGCGCCAAATAAACTGGGGCGTCTATTTCATCAATTGATTTGTAACATTTATACCCTAGCACTTCATCGGCTTTTGGATTAACCGGAAATATCTTACCTGTGTACCCGTAT
>JAIOIM010000623.1 GCA_019912505.1 Ignavibacteriaceae bacterium | reverse complement strand
CGAGAAGCCGAAGAAGAAAAATTACAAGAACAACGTACATTAGATTTGAAAAAAATTACAGTAACCGAGTTTATTGCGGTAAATGAACTTGCAAATTTAATGGGTGTTCCGGTAGGCGATGTTATTTCAAAATGTATCGGTCTCGGTTTGATGGTTTCTATAAACCAGCGGCTTGATGTAGAAACAATTACTCTTGTTTCGGATGAGTTTGGTTTTGAAGTAGAGTTTGAAACAGAATATACTTCCGAAGTGTTGGAAGATATTACTGACGAACCGGAAAGTTTGCTGCCCCGCAGTCCTGTTGTTACAATCATGGGTCATGTCGATCATGGTAAAACTTCACTTCTAGATTATGTCCGTCGTACAAATGTTGTAGCCGGCGAATCTGGCGGTATTACGCAGCATATAGGCGCATACAAAGTTGATGTTGGAAACGGCAAAAGTATTACGTTTCTCGATACTCCGGGTCACGAAGCATTTACCGCAATGCGCGCGCGCGGTGCACAGTTAACGGATATTGTTGTGCTTATAATTGCAGCCGATGACGCTGTAATGCCTCAAACCGTAGAGGCAATAAACCATGCGCAGGCAGCCAACGTTCCTATAGTTATTGCAATAAATAAAATTGATAAACCGGGCGCCCACATAGACAAAATAAAGCAGCAATTAGCTGATAGAAATGTTCTTGTTGAAGACTGGGGCGGCAAATACCAGTGCGTGGAAATTTCAGCAAAACAAGGTTTAAATGTTGAAGCGCTGCTTGAAAGAATTTTACTTGAAGCTGACTTACTAGATCTTAAAGCCAACCCCGATAGAATTGCGCGCGGCTCAGTTGTGGAAGCAGAACTGGACAAAGGACGCGGCATAACAGCGACTGTGCTTATTCAAAAAGGTACGCTAAAAGTTGGCGACCCGTTTGTTGCCGGCGTTTATTACGGTAAAGTTCGTGCTATGTTTGACGAACGCGGTAATAAAGTTACCGAAGCTCCTCCTTCAACGCCTGTACAGGTTTTAGGTTTTGAAGGTTTCCCACAGGCAGGCGATACACTTGTTGTTGTTGAGTCAGAAAGAGACGCACGCGAGATAAGCATAAAACGCCAGCAGTTGAAACGCGAACAGGATCAGAAACAGGTTCATCATATTACACTTGATGAAATTGCTCACCAAATCAGCATCGGCGGCGTAAAAGAACTGCCTCTTATTGTAAAAGGTGATGTCGATGGTTCAATTGAAGCATTATCCGATTCATTGATGAAACTCTCGAACGAAGAAGTTATTGTTAGAGTAATTCATAAAGGCGTGGGTGGTATATCTGAAAGCGATGTGCTACTTGCCGCGGCTTCGGATGCTATAATCATTGGTTTCCATGTGCGTCCTAATCTAAATGCAAGAAAACTTGCCGAATCTCAAAAAGTTGATATCCGTTTATACAGCGTAATTTACAACGCCATTAACGAAGTTAAATCGGCGCTTGAAGGATTACTCTCCCCGATACTCAACGAGGAAATTACATCAACAATTGAAATAAGAGATACTTTTAAAGTGCCTAAGATAGGTACTGTTGCAGGCTGTTATGTTCAGGATGGAAAAATTACACGAAACAGTAAAGTACGTTTAATTCGCGAAGGTATTGTAATTCATACCGGCGAAATAGCATCGCTAAAACGTTTCAAAGATGATGTACGCGAAGTAGATGCAGGTTACGAGTGCGGTTTGAACTTTGCAAACTTCAACGATTTGAAAGTCGGCGATATTGTAGAATCGTATAAAATTGTAGAAACGAAGAAAAAATTAGCCTAACCGTTTAACGGTTCGGTTTAAATAGATGAAACTTGAGATGTAACGATGTCCTCTTATAGAATAGATAAAGTTGAACACTTAATAAAAGCAGAAATAAGCCTCATCTTTTTATATAAACTGCAGGACCCGGCATTTGAACTGCTGACAATTACCGGCGTAAAAGTTAGCGCCGATTTAAAAATTGCTAAAATCTATATTTCTGTATTCGACAAAGAAAAACGCCCGATAGTTCTTGAAAAAATTGAAACTGCTTCCGGTTATATAAGATCGGCGCTGGCTAATAGAATAAAGTTGCGCTATACTCCGGAGCTTAAGTTTTTTATTGATGATACGATTGACTATGTTGAGAAGATAGAAGGATTGATACAGGAAATACACAAGGATGATGTTAACAAACGAAACGATAGCGAACAGACAGTTTGATTTTTTGTCGGGCGAAGTAATTTTAATTGACAAACCTTTCCGCTGGTCTTCCTTTAAGGTGGTTCACGAAATTAGGAAAGCCACTGGAATTAGAAAAGTAGGACATGCCGGAACTCTTGATCCTTTAGCTACGGGGCTCCTTATATTATGCACCGGGAAAAAAACTAAATCAGTAACTTCTTACCAGGATCTTAAAAAAACATACACCGGTACTTTTTTGCTCGGGCAAACTTCCGAAACAATGGATTTGGAAGCCGAACTAACCGAGCGGAAACCGTTAGACGGAATAACCAGAGAAAAAATATTAACAGCGCGCGATAAATTTATCGGTGTAATAAAACAACTTCCACCTATGTATTCGGCTGTTAAGCACAAAGGAAAATCGCTTTATCATATTGCCCGCAAAGGCAAAACGGTTGAGCGGGAGCTTAGAGATGTTACTATTTATAAGTTTGAAATTATCGGTATAGAACTGCCCGAAGTTCATTTTGAAATTGAATGCTCTAAAGGTACTTACATAAGAGTTATTGCACAGGATTTGGGCGATGAACTTAGCTGCGGCGCTGTTCTTGGCAGGCTTAGAAGAACCGCCATTGGAGAGTTTAGCGTAGAAAATGCTCTCGGAGTAGATGGATTTAAAGCACTTATAAAAGAAAATAAAATAATTGAAACCGAAGCTTAACCGTTTGAGCGGGCGTGTAAGTTTCGTTTTTGGAATTAATTAAGTTATATTTGTACGCTTTTTGAATAGATTTTTGCGAATGCATGTTTTTTACGATTTAGCGGAAGTACAAAAAAATAACAAAACTGTTGTTACTCTCGGTACTTTTGATGGCTTACACCTCGGACATCAAAAAATTATTAAAACAGTGGTGGATAAAGCTTCCGGCAACGGCGGAAGAAGTTTTTTAATTACTTTTGAACCCCATCCAAGAAATATAATTTCTAAGGATTATAAGTTAGAACTTCTAACAACCATAAACGAAAAAACTGAGCTTCTAAACAAGCTTGGTGTTGAAAATCTTCTTGTTATAAATTTTACAAAGGAATTTTCTCAGCTTTCACCAGAGCAGTTTATAAAAAACTATTTAGTTGATGGATTAGGCGCAAGCAGCATAATAATTGGTTACGATCACCACTTCGGCAAAGGTCGCGGCGGCGATGCGGCAACAATAAAGGAACTTGGCAGCGAGTACCATTTTGACGCTACCACAGTTGAGCCTTTTAAACTTGATGACGAGATTGTAAGCAGTACAAAAATTCGTTCTGCGCTTAAAGATGGTAACCTTGCCGGAGCAAATAAAATGCTCGGAAGGTATTACTCATTTAGCGGTACCGTTGTATCGGGCGATAAACGAGGAAGACAGCTTGGTTTTCCAACGGCAAACATAAAGCTTGATGAAGAAAAAAAACTTCTTCCGTCACTCGGCATCTACCTTGTTGAGTTTATTGTAGACGCGCAGAAACATTTCGGTCTTTTGAGTATAGGTAAACGACCCACATTTTATAACTCAGGTTCCGTGGTGCCCGAAGTTTATATATATGATTTTAACGCAGATATATATGGAAAGCACGTAACGGTTAATATGGTAGCCAGAATTAGGGGTGAAGAAAAATATTCTTCGCCTGAAAAACTTATAGAGCAGATGAACATCGACAAAAAAAATGGTCTGCTTATAATAAAAAAGATTAGCAGTTAATTAGTCCCGGTAGGTTCTGGGTCTATATTGTATAAATAAATAAAGGAAAAAAATGACAAACGAGCAGAAACTCGAAATAGTAAAAAAGTACGGTGAAAACGATAAAGACACCGGAAAAGCTGAAGTTCAGATTGCACTTTTAACAGCGCGGTTAAACGAACTTACCGAACATTTTAATGTTCACAAAAAAGACCATCACTCACGCAGAGGATTGATGGTAATGGTTGGTAAAAGAAGGAGATTATTAAACTATTTGATGAAAACAGAAATCTCCCGTTACAGAACAATCATAAAAGAATTGAATATAAGAAAGTAAAGGTTTTAGAATGGTAGTTACGAAAGAATTAGAATTCGGCGGAAAGAAATTTTCGATTGAGACAGGCAGATATGCACGCCAGGCAAATGGCGCAGTAATGGTAAGATACGCCGATACAATGATACTGGTTACCGCTGTAGCAGCCGAGGAGGCTAAAGAAGATCAGAATTTTTTTCCGTTACAAGTTGAGTACAGAGAAAAAACAGCCGCAGCCGGAAAATTCCCTGGCGGTTATATTAAAAGAGAAGGACGTCCTTCAGAAAAAGAAATTTTAAGCGCACGGTTAATCGATAGACCAATCAGACCATTATTCCCTGAAAATTTCAAAAACGAAACACAAATAGTAGCACTAGTGCTTTCGCACGATGGCGAAAACGATGCAGACGTATTGGGCGCAGTTGGCGCATCGGCGGCTCTTTGCATCTCAAATATTCCTTTCGATGGACCAATGGCATCGGTAAGAGTAGGCAGGGTTAACGGGGAGTTAGTCATCAACCCTACTTTTACACAACTAAAAGAGAGCGATTTTGAAATTTTAGTTGCCGGCACTGACGACTCAATTATGATGGTTGAGGGCGAAGCAAAAGAAATGAGCGAGCAGGAGTTTTTAGAAGCGTTAAAGTTTGCACATAACGCCGTAAAACAGCTTATACAGCTTCAGGTAGAACTGTTGAACGAAGTTTCTAATGTTAAAAGAGAAGTGCCTGAAAAAAATATTGACCCTGCATTAAAGAACGATGTTCTTGAACTTGCTTCGGCAAAGTATAAAGAAATAGTTCATTCAGTACTTGCCAAAGAAGAAAGAAGCGCAAAAAATAAAGAGCTTACAAACTCAGTAAAAGAAGAGTTAGCCGAAAAATATCCTGAACAGGAAAAAGTTATAGGCGAAATTCTTCACGATCTTGAAAAAGAAATAATGCGCGCAAGAATACTTGATGAAGGTATTAGACTCGATGGAAGAAACACAAAGCAAGTCCGTTCAATTACTATCGAACTTGGCGTACTTCCGAGAACACACGGGTCTGCTTTATTTACACGCGGCGAAACTCAAAGTTTAACTTCATTAACTCTCGGTTCAAAAAATGACGAGCAGACAGTTGACGGTTTAATAGAAGAGTACAGCAAAAAATTTATGCTTCATTACAACTTTCCGCCGTTTAGCGTTGGTGAAGTTGGCAGAATGACCGGTGTTGGCAGAAGAGAAATTGGACACGGGCATCTTGCAGAAAGAGCATTAAAAATGGTTATGCCGCAAGAAGAAGTATTTCCGTACACCGCAAGATTAATATCTGATATTCTTGAGTCAAACGGTTCATCTTCAATGGCTACGGTTTGCGCAGGTTCGTTATCATTAATGGATGGCGGCGCGCCGATTAGAGAAGCTGTTTCCGGTATTGCAATGGGTCTTGTAAAAGAGAACGATAGGTTTGCAGTGTTAAGCGATATTCTCGGTAACGAAGACCATCTTGGCGATATGGACTTTAAAGTTGCCGGAACAAGCAAAGGTATTACAGCGATACAAATGGATATTAAAATTAAAGGCATCTCTTTCGAAATTATGGAGACTGCATTACTTCAGGCGCATGAAGGCAGAATGCACATCCTCGGAATAATGAACGAAGCCATTGCACAACCCCGCGAACAACTTTCGCAATATGCACCAAGACTTATTACTATGAAGGTTGAACAAGACCAGATTGGTTTAATTATAGGTCCCGGTGGAAAAACAATTCAGGGTATGCAGAGGATGTTTGGTGTTGATATTGTTATTGACGACAACGGTACCGTTAATATCGCATCACCAAATAAAGAGAATGCGCAAAAATGCAAAGAGCATATCAAAAAAATGACCGCAACTCCTGAAGTAGGAGAAATATACGATGGCGTGATTACAAAAATCATGGACTTCGGTGCGTTTGTTGAAATACTTCCCGGTAAGGAAGGCTTACTGCACATCTCGCAGATTGATAACAAACGTGTAAACAAGGTTACCGATTATTTCAAAGAAGGCGACAAAGTAACCGTAAAACTTCTTAAAGTTGAAAACGGAAAATTTTCGCTGAGCAGAAAAGAATTACTAAACGAAAGTAAACCCGAAGCTCAGTCAGAAGCCGTTTCCGAAAATAATCAAGAGTAATTATATTTAATGCCGATTGTTTGTCGATCGGCATTTTTTAAATTTTCGTAATATTCCGTCAGTGCATGGACGGAGAGAAATTTTTCTTTTCGTTAGGGAGTATTTCTCTCCGTTTATGCAGGCAGCGGTTTATTTAACAAGTGTGTTATAAAAGTTTTATTAACAGAAAGCCTATGTTGGAAAACATATCCGCAATATTAATTTATTTTTTAATGGCAGGATTATATCTGCACCTGAAAGATGAACAGCATCCTTTACGGGGCGGTAATTTCTTAAACAGTTTTGGCTGTCTATTTTCAGAAATTTTCATAATGAAATTATCAATTTCATCAAAAGAGTTTTTACTATATGGTAAAAGAAATAATAATAAACGCATCGGCAACACAAACGCGTGTTGCTATAACCGAAGAAGGCAATTTAGTAGACTTCTTTGTTGACTATCCTGAGAACCGCAGGATGGTGGGGGATATATATTTAGGGAGAGTAGCAAGGGTACTGCCCGGCATTAAAGCCGCTTTTATCGATATCGGTATGAAGCACGATGCCTTTCTTCACTTTTCAGACATCGGCGAAACCACCGAGCAACTTCAGGATATGCTTGGAGAGGATGATTCGGATGTAGATAATGACGACGATGAACCGGGAAACGGAAACTCCAACAGGGCTCAGGAACAGAGGTATGATTCGGAAAAATCAACGATACCAAGGCTGAAAAAAGGTCAGGACATACTGATTCAAATAACAAAAGAACCCGTTAACAACAAAGGCGTTCGTGTAAGTTCATCTATATCACTCCCCGGCAGGTTTTGTGTGCTGCTTCCTTTTGATAACAAAATCGGCGTATCAAAAAAATTATCCGACTTTAAAGAAAGAAGAAGACTACGCAACATTGCGCGGAGCATTCTGCCCAAAAACTACGGATTAATAATTCGTACCGTTGCACGCAACCAAACTGAAGAGTCGCTTAAAGATGATTTAAAAAATCTTTTAGACACCTGGAAAGATATTCAGCAGACTGTTAAGACAGAACAGCCTCCATCGCTAATTTATCAGGATTTAAACACTACATCGAGTGTTATTAGAGATTTATTTACATCAGACATTTCAAAAGTATTTATCGATTCTCGCAAAGTGCACAAGCAGATAAAAGGTTATGTGCATCTGGTTCAGCCGGGCCTTTCCGACAAGATAGAGCTTTTCCGTTCCTCCCATTCCATCTTCGACTCATTTAAGGTTGAGGAACAGATTAAAACTCTTATGGGCAGAAAAGTTTCACTGCCGAGCGGCGGCTATCTTATCATCGAACATACCGAAGCAATGGTTGTTATAGATGTTAACAGCGGACGTTATGCAAAAAGCAAAGAGCAGGAACTTAACTCGTTAAAAACTGACCTTGAAGCGGCGCGCGAAATATGCAGGCAATTAAGGCTGCGCGATATCGGCGGAATTATAGTCATCGATTTTATCGATCTTGAAGAAGATAAAAACCGCAAAAAAATTTATGACGAGTTGAGAAAAGAATTTCGTAAAGACAGGGCAAAAGTTTCAGTTTTGCCGATGTCTGACTTTGGTTTAGTTCAAATTACACGCCAGCGCGTAAGACAAAACATTATGCAGGCAATGAAGGAAATTTGTCCTTCATGTCTCGGCACAGGCATGTTAACAAAACAGTCGCATCTTATTTACGATATTGAAGAGTGGTTGAGGAAATATAAACGTCTTGCAAAAGAAAGATCGCTTCTTATCAAGTGTCATCCTACCGTTGCTAATAAACTAAAGGAAGGTAAGATACAATTTATAACCAAACTTCAATTTAAATACTTCTTGCGGGTTCGCGTTGTTGAAGATGAAATGATGCCTCTGGGTCAGTTTAAGTTTATATCGAAAAAAAGCGGCATTGATTTGACCGATGAAGTAACTTAAAAATAACACTAAATTTATAGAGAACAAATTATTTGCCCGGCAGAAATATATTATTTATTTAACAGCATTGTTGCTGTAATTTATGAGTTTATTCTAAAAAGGTTGTAAACGGTTACGCCACAGCGCACAGGTGAAACCGTTTGAGATTCTTTATCTTTTCCCATTAACCCACGACTTAAGTCGTGGGTTAACAAAAATCTAATATTATACGAAACCGTTTCAACGGTTTATATTTCTATCTCATATTAAATTGTCGACCTTTTTAGACCGGACTCATGATATTAATATAAAATGATTTAATCTCTGAAATTCAAAATTAATGGCTAAGCCCAATCATCCATAAAAAAAGAAGCAACCGATGGAGATTAAAGAAAAATAAAATTTTAAAAACCATGGTGATACAAATTCTTTAATAATTACTTTTATAAAATAATTTCTTCACGACATTGGTTCGCGTTTATAATCCGCAAAGCAAAGATTATATTAAACCGTTAAAAATGAAATACTAATTTAGCAATACTATTTATTATCTGTTCCTAATTGAACAGGAGAAATGTATATTTGAATTGAAATTTTTTAGCAGATGATGGTAATACCAGAACAAAAAATAGAAGAGATACGGGCGGCGGCAAATATTTACGATTTTATTTCGCCCCACATTGCGCTGAGGAAGCGGGGACGGAACTATATTGGTCTCTGCCCTTTCCACAATGAAAAAACACCTTCATTTACAGTAAGCGAAGAGAAGCAGATATTTCATTGTTTCGGTTGCCATGCCGGCGGCAATGTTTACCGCTTTATTATGGATTATCAAAAAATCTCATTTATAGAAGCTGTGCAGGATGTAGCAAAACAGGTTGGAATTTCTGTTGAAGTTACTCAAACTGAGCAAACCGAGGGACCAAGCGAGCAGGAGATGTTATACGATGTTAACACAATTGCTGCCCGTTATTTTCTTGAAAACCTGCTCAACGCACCTGAAGGTGAAACCGCGCGAAAATATTTTGAAAATAGAAAAATAAAACTTAGTACAATAAGAACATTCGGACTTGGTTACGCTTTGCCTGCCTGGGAAGCGTTTATAAATTTTGCGCGCGACAAAAACATTGAGTTGAACAAAGCAGTTCAGTTGGGGCTTATCGGTAAAACAAATGAAGGACGATTGTACGATAAATTTTCCGGTAGAATAATATTCCCTATTTTTTCATCAACCGGCAGGGTAATTGCCTTTGGCGGAAGAATTCTGGAAAACAGGGAAAACACCGCCAAATATTTAAACTCGCCAGAATCTGTTGTGTATACAAAAGGACGTGTTCTTTACGGACTTTCACACGCTAAAGATGACATAAGAAAACTTAACAAAGCAATACTTGTTGAGGGTTACATGGATCTTATTTCGCTGCATCAGGCGGGCGTTAAAAATGTTGTGGCAGTTTCCGGCACGGCACTTACCGAAGAGCAGGTACAACTGCTTTCGCGTTACACAAAAAATGTTGTGCTTCTTTTCGATGCCGATGCCGCGGGAATGAAAGCAGCCATGAGGAGTATAGAACTTCTGCTGCAACGGGATATGGAAATAAAAATAGCTTCGCTGCCCAGCGGTGAAGATCCCGACTCGTACGTGAACACATACGGTAAACAAGCCTTTGAAAAAATAATTGACCGCGCACAAAACTTTCTTGAATATCAAACCGATTACTTTCAAAAACAAGGACTGTTTAACGAACCTTCAACAACGGCAGATGCTATTCGCGAATTGATGAAACCCGTTGCGCTAATACAGGACGAACTAAAAAGAAGTTTGTTGATAAAAACGATTGCCAAAAAATTTAACCTGCGCGAAATGCTACTTGAAGATGAGTTGCGTAAAACATTAGCCGGACACCAGAGAGAAGATCAAATTGAAGCAAAAAGGAGAAAGAATGTTGAGTCCAAAGTACTGGCAGAAATACTCCCTGCCGACAAACAAATTCCGCAGCATATTTTTAATCTTGAGGTTGAACTAATAAAATTATTATTTGAAGGAAGCGAAAAGGTTGTTGAACTGATTGTTCATCATATTAACGATGAGATGCTTTTGTCCGAAGCTAATGCAGCTATTTTTAACGAGGTAGCCGAAGCATATAATGCAGATGCCGACCTAACAGCCGGTGCGCTGATAGGACGAATAAAAGATGAAAAGATTCAACAATACATAAGTAACATTACACTTGAAAAATATTCAATCAGCAAAATGTGGGAAGAACTTCATCCGGACGAAGTAAGGGGAAATATTCTTGAAAAATATACAAAGGATGTTCTCTGTAAATATAAGCATGCCCATCTTGACGAGAATGCAAAGGAGTTTTATCTTGAAATGGAAAACGCCCAAAACGATGATGATAAAATAATTATAATGAAACGCTTACGGGAGCTGAACAGAGAAAAACAATTGATAAGTGACGAACTTTTATAATTACTAAATCACCCTAAGCAAGATAAAATTTCTAATTGCCGCGCACCTTAAATGCTGTGTCTGTATTCAAACAAAACCGTTGAAACGGTTGAGAAGTTTATTCTTTTTATTAACACCTCGATTAATCGAGGTGTTAATGAAATCTAAATCAACTTTCCCCAGTCATGTCTCTTAACCCACCGGTTTTCAAAATATTCAACCAGAAATATCAAACAAATAAATGACTAAGAATTGTTTGAAGATTTTTTATATTTATACCGTTAAAATTGAATAGATTGTAAAACCCGTTTCCAAAACAAAATTGCAGGGAACAACACGTTTCACATCTAATTTTAACAACACTTACTTTAGTTATTTTTATTTATTAAACGCGAGATTAAATATATACGATGAGAAAATGGCGCACAGAAGATTCGGCAGAGCTTTATAACATCAAGGGTTGGGGAATAAACTTTTTTGCAATCAATGAAAGCGGTCACGTTTACGTTACCCCAAAATCAAATGGGGTTCAGGTAGACTTAAAAGAAGTTATTGATGATCTCCAGCTGCGGGATGTTTCTACACCGGTACTTTTAAGGTTTACCGATATATTAGACAGCCGGATAGAAAAGATGGCAAGCAGTTTTAAAATTGCCGCTGAAGAATACAAATTTAAAGCGCAAAACTTTATAGTTTACCCAATAAAAGTAAACCAAATGCGTCCGGTAGTTGAAGAAATTGTAGCGCATGGTAAAAAATTTAATATCGGTCTTGAAGCCGGTTCAAAACCTGAACTGCATGCCGTTATTGCAATAAACACCGACAAAGAATCTCTTATAATTTGCAACGGCTATAAAGATGAAGATTATATTGAACTTGCTAT
>JAIOIM010000622.1 GCA_019912505.1 Ignavibacteriaceae bacterium | reverse complement strand
GAATACAGCAGGTTATTGGTTTAGTAACCAGACCTTCATTTGCAGATAATATTACGGGAAAAAATAGATTATAACGGTGATTGAGTTCCGTCTCTACGAGACGGGGATTGCGAGGGATGGTTGTAGATGCTATAAAGATTTTGTCCCTAAAGGGACAACAATTTATTTTGTGGACAATCTAAAAATATTACCGTTTGCTGAAGCAAACGGTAATATTTTTATCTGTTACATTCTGTAAGCGCCGCCCGTTGACCGACCTCGTCGAACTCCGGCGGCGCGTTTTACAGTTTACAAACTCAATAACAAAAATCGGGGTAACTTTTTTAAGGTTACCCGGTTATTTTACTTTTGCAAAATCATCTTTTGTGTTTGCATAAATCTTTTTCCGTTTTGGTCAATGGCGCTTAAGCAATAAAAATATATGCCCGATGCATAATTTGCCGCGTTCCATTCAACATTGTAAATACCCGGCGCTTTTGTTTCGTTTACAAGCGTGGTAATTTCGTTACCCAAAACATCAAATATTTTTAATGTCACCGACCTCACCCCCGACCCCTCTCCTTGGGAAGGCGAGGGGAGAGCATATTGTATGCTGGTAGAAGGGTTGAACGGGTTTGGATAATTTTGCATCAGCATAAATTCATCGGGCAGTATTTTATCTGATTCGGTTACGCCAACGATCACATCCGCTTTTTTTGCAATCCGCAGCATTCCCAAATAAATTCTTCCATAGTTTGATGAGGTTGCATCGTTAGTCATTTGGAAACTGTCGATGCGGTAGCGTGTGCCATCGAGAATGCTGTTGCCCAAACCGCCCCATTCGCCAACGGTTGAAGGATCATTCAACTGCCATTCAATTAATTTCCAGCCGTACCAGTTAATTGTAGTCCAATTGTTTACTTCGTGGTTAGGCCATGCGGTTGCATTTCCTTCATCGAGAGCAAAGCGGAATTTGTTGCCGCTGTTATCGCCGAAGATATAAACCTGTAAAAAGTATGACGTATCGAACTCAATGTTACGCGGTTCACCGCCGGAAAGATAATTACGTAATATATGACTTGACGCCGATGGATCCCACTGGTATTGAAGATACGCAGAACCGGCGGACGCGGCGGGAACAAAATAATTTGTCGTCCACCCGAAAGCAGAACCTGAATCTATTATTCCCACAGTTGACCCGCTGTAACCGGGCTGTTCCCAGCTTCCCTGTACAGCAAAATCGTCAATTGTTACTTTCTGGTTGTATTGGTTTAAAGTTGTTGAGTATGTTATTTCATTTTCCTGAGCCATCGGGTTGCCGAGCAAGTCAGTAATATCTTGCGTTAAAACTATTTTGTAAGTAGCGCCCGGTTCAAGCGGCTGCGGAGTTTTTAAGTTAAGAATTGAACGACCGTTAACGGTTTTAAGATGAAATGCTTTTGCAAGCGGCTCTGCTCCTTTTTTTAGAATAACATTAGTGTGGTTAACAGTGGAAGCCGTTATTTCTTCGGAGAATAAAATTCCGGGTAAATCTTCGGGATCAAAATTTAATGTGTCTGAAATAAACACAGCTAAAATTTCGGGTCCGGTGTTATCCTGTTCTTCAACAGAAAAATGAAGAACAAACGGATCGCCCGATACGCCGTCACCATTACCATCAATCATCTTTCCGTTTATATCTTTTACTGATGTATCGAGCGTTACGGTATACGCTGTTGAAAATGCTAAATTACCCACTGTAGTAAAAGTAACTTTTTTATCTCCATCAGACCACGTGCCGCTCGAAATTTCAACCGTGGGATTTATTTCAATTCCCGCCGGAAAAGAATTTACATCCATAGTTTTTGAAAAAGAAAAAGATAGGGCAGTGCTTGCAGAAGCAGTATCTCCTTCTGCCGGATGGGATGATAAAACAACCGGTGCAAACGAAGGAATGCTGTCGGTAAAAACAAGGTTTGACGGAAGAGATTCATTCCAGTAGCGGTCTAACATCGTTACTGCATATTTGAATTTCCCGTTAAAATCCTGCAGACCATCAAACTGCTGTGGAACAGTAAACTGCTGTTCATCAAACTTTATACTTATAATTTCATCTTGATCTGTGTTTACAGCATCGCCGGTAAAACGGTAAATTACAAACCACTGGTTTTTATTTAAACCCGCAGTCGGTGTTACTGTTAAATTATAATTTAACGAATCAACTTTTTGAATTGCAAGTGTGGGCGCATCGGGTATTGTATCACTTATTAAACCAGAGGCTCTAATTTTTGTTTTTCTATTAAAGAAAGTGTTTGCGGCAGTTTCCCAGTATTCCATATCGCGCCAGCTTCCGTAACTAAAAAACTGGAAACCATCAACCCAGTCTACACTTCGGGAGCTATTAACAATTTCTGCGTGGCGGTAAAAAATATTATTATCTTTTAATATGTAGGATGGCGGTCCGACCGAATATAATCTGCCTGCAGAAACGCCTGGCTGAATATATTGACTCCAGCAATTTGGGCAGCTTCCTGCGAGCATTCCGTAAAAATCGTTGCCGGAAAGCCAGTGATAATGCATTGGTGTTAACTGATCGATGTAGCCTTCATTAAACCAAAGAGCGGCGTCCTGGTAAACTGTTCCGTACCCCTGCCAACTGCTCCAATTATATTTACCGAGTGCAGCCACAGATAAACGAACCCATGGTTTTGCTGTTTGAATTGAATCGTGCAGTCTGCGTACATATTCGGTAACGCTGTAACGCCACCACTCACCCCACGAGGTATAGCCGGTCGGCACACCCGCCGAATATGGATGTTCAACATCGTACAAGTATCTGCCGGATTTATTATCCTCAAGCTCTTTTATCTGATCATCGCTTATAGCCCAGTCCGGCAGTCTTTGTTCTGCTTTTTCTTTTGCAAACTGTTTTGACTTTAAGCTGTTTGTGTATTCGTTCCATCTTACATAATCAAGATGAAAACCATCGATGTCGTAATTGCGTACAACTTCCATTGCAACATTTAATAGGTACTCGCGACAGGCTTCTATGCCGGGTGAGAGTGCTCTATTTGCAGCCATAGGTATGCCGTCTACGTCTCGGCACACCCATTCGGGATGTTCGTTTGCAGGCGCGCCGGGCGCGGTGCTTTGCGATGCAAATACATTAAACCAGGTGTGAACTTCTAATCCTCGTTTGTGCGCTTCTTCAATTGTATACGCAAGCGGGTCAAAACCGGGGTAGCTGCCGCCGGCATAATCTCCCCAGGGTTCGTATGATGAATTATAATACGCAGTGCCGGCTTGGCGTACCTGCCAAATTACAGATGTCATATTTGCTTTTACGTGGTCATCAAGTATTTTTCTTATGCGCGTTTTGTTTTGATCGACCGAACTGCCGCCGTTTATATACTCCCAGGTTATTACCCAGGTAGACCTAAACTCTTTATTTGTTGATTGTGCAAAATTAATTGAAGATGATAAAAATAGGATGAAAATTAGGAAAGTAAACCTGATCATTTGGAACTCCGAATAATAGCTGTAAAATGAAATGCAAAGTTATACTA
>JAIOIM010000621.1 GCA_019912505.1 Ignavibacteriaceae bacterium | reverse complement strand
CCTCTCAACCACCATTTCAGAGAAAAACAAAACAAAGGGAAAAGTATGTTAAACTTAAAACATTTTTCAGTGCTATTCTTACTGTTCAATGTAATTTTTATTGCAGCCTATTCATCTTTATTAGCCCAGCCAGACACACTTAAACCCGATTACCGTAATCATAAAAATATTCCAGAATACGATCCTTCTTTAATGCCGCTTAACTACAATAACAAAACCAGCACCGGTGTATGGACGGAATTAAATCCCAAAGTGCCGAGAGTAGATTATATCGGGATTGATTTTGTCGATTCATTAACCGGCTGGGCAGTAGGCGCAAATGGAGCAATAATAAAAACAAAAGATGGTGGTAATAACTGGGAAGTAATAACAAGTCCTGTTACAAATACATTACTTAAGGTGAATAGCTATGATGGAGCAACCGTATTAATAACCGGGTTTGATGGAATAATTCTTCGCTCAACTGACGGCGGTGATAACTTCACACAAATAATTACCGGCCTGCCAGCGGGAAGTGATTTATGGAGCGTACAAATGATAAATGATACTCTCGGGTGGGTATGTGGAATGCAATCAACATTACTTAAAACCACGAATGGAGGAGTAAATTGGCAATCTGTAAATTCTGGCTTTAATTCTCACTACTGGTGGCTTGAGTTTGTTGATGACAATATAGGATACATTGCATGTGATGGAGGAAAAATATTAAAAACCACTAATGGCGGAAATGATTGGACACAAGCACAAGCCGGAGATGCAAGAGCATTATATTCATTAGATGCAATTGACACTTTGCATATTATTGCCGCCGGAGCAAGCGGAAAAAATGCTTATAGCAGCGACGGAGGGAATACATGGATACAAAATAGCGATTTAATATACAGCGCCGTAAACTGTGTGGCATTTGTAAACGCTGACACCGGTTATGCAATTGGTGAAGATTGGGGAATTAGAAAAACTACCGACATGGGCGCAAACTGGTTTGCCAGCAATGTTAATATAGGCGAATGGCACATTAAACTATTAAAAGAAAGAGCTGGCTATATTGTCGGAAGCGGATTAAAAATATATCGAACAGCCAATGGCTATGATAATTGGAAACGGCTGATTAATAACGACTATTTTTATGGTATTCATTTTATAACGGAAATGAAAGGTTTTACATTAAGCGGTAGGTTATACTTAACCACCGATGGGGGTGAGAGTTGGAAAGAAACCAATGGACCGGCAGGGTATGTATTAACATTTACAGACAGCTTGAATGGTTATATTGGCACCTCATATACAACTCCGTACGGGCATTCAGTATTTACAATTTATAGATCAACAGATGGAGGGATGAATTGGTTTAACACGGTTATAACCGGTGAGATAGACTCTTCGGCAAGGATTCAAAAAATATTTTTCATTAATAACAATACCGGCTGGGCAGTAACAACAAGAGGCGGAATTATTAAAACTACGGATGGCGGCTCTAACTGGTTTGTACAGTTAAACACATATAATTACATAATTTTCAGCGGCATTCATTTTACAGATACATTAAACGGATGGACGGCAAATGCTAATAACAGACCCATGAAGACAGTAAACGGTGGAAATACATGGATTACACAACAACAGATTAATCTTTCCCAGACCAATGATGTTTTTTTTACAAATGTTTTAAATGGTTGGCTAATCGAATCATTCGGCTTATATCAAACAACAAATGGAGGATTAAATTGGACAAAAATTCCCGGGGTGTCGGATATATTGAGAAGCTTTAAGCTTTTTAAGGAAGAAAAGCACTGGTTTATAATTGGAGGAACGAGATATGAAACTACTGACGGAGGTGCGACATGGATAAATATTACTAATAGCTCCCCGCCAATGAATAGCTTTCACTCACCCTCAAATGGAATCGGATATGCTTGTGGTGAAATGGGTCTTCTTGTTAAATATATAGACTCTGCTTTTGTACCGGTTGAATTAAGCAATTTTATTGCTGAGATGATGGAAGATAAAATTATATTAAAATGGAGGACAATAACTGAAACCAATAACTTCGGCTTTGAAATTGAAAAAAAGAATGCTGCCGGTGAATGGAATTTTATAGGTTCAGTACAAGGGAAAGGGACAACCACCAATACACATGAATATGAATTTTCAGATAAAACCCCTTTTAATGGTACTAACATTTATAGATTAAAGCAATTAGACTATGATGGGAGAGAAAAATTCTATTTAAGTAACGAAGTCTATTTTAGCTTTAACATGGAATATGAATTATATCAAAATTACCCAAACCCGTTTAACCCGGCAACAAAAATAAAATATAGTTTACCTTTTAATAGTAAAATAAAATTATACATAATAAATATACTTGGAGAAGAAATTGAGATATTAAAAAATACGGAACATGAAAGAGGGTTACATGAAATAACCTGGATAAATAATAATTGCCCAAGCGGTTTATATTTACTTATTCTTGATGCAAAATCTTTAGAAAATGAGCAGAGTTTTAGGGGCGTAAGAAAACTCCTACTAATAAAATAATAACATTCAATCATTTCGGAGGTTCTATGAAAAAGTTCATTTGTTTTTTCATCTTATTTCTATTTGGCACAATAGAAATATTTTCTCAATTAGCAATTGATCCCAATTATACTGAAGCAACGCTTGTTACACAATCGCCTACCTATGCAACAATTGCAGAAGCAAAACAAGTACTTGTTGTATATAATGG
>JAIOIM010000620.1 GCA_019912505.1 Ignavibacteriaceae bacterium | reverse complement strand
TAAGAATAAAAGCCGTCGGAGATATAATGCTCGGTTCGGTAACACCGAAAACAATTATTCCGGCTGATAGCGGAAATATTTTTGCAGCCTCTATCGGAAGTTATTTATCCCGTGCCGATTTTCTATTCGGCAACCTCGAAGGTGCTTTAATTACCGCTGATATGCGGACTGTAAAATGCAGCGATACTTCACGTGCAGCAGGCAGATGTTATGAATTCGGTATGCCTGTTTATAACTCACCGGCTTTAGTTAAGATGGGTTTTTCGGTTTTAAATTTAGATAATAACCACTCTGAGGATTATGGTTACAACGCATATTCATTTACTCAAAAAAGATTATTGGAATTGAACATAAACCCGCTTCCCAAAAAAGAAATTCAATTTATCAACTATAAAAACAAAATTATCGCATTCATTCCATTCGGTTATTCAGGCAATTCATTCGACATCAATAACATAGAAGAGGCGAATGAAATTGTAAAGCAAACTTCGGGAAAAGCTGATATTATTGTGGTTTCATTTCACGGCGGTGCGGAAGGAAAAAACGCACAGCATGTTTTAAAGGCAAACGAGAAATTTCTTGGTGAAGACCGAGGAGATGTTTTTAATTTTGCTCACTCTGTTATCGATGCCGGGGCTGATCTTGTCCTTGGACATGGTCCGCATGTTTTGCGCGGAGTTGAGTTTTATAAAAATAAATTAATCGCATATTCGCTCGGCAATTTTTTAACATACGGCAATGTCAGCATCAGCGGTGTAAGCGGCACAAGCTGCATTCTTGATGTTTATATCGATGAAAACTCTGGTGACTTTTTACGCGGGAAAATTATTCCCGTTATTCAAACTCCACCGGGCATCCCTGAATATGATAAAAATAATAACGGTATAAAAATTATAGCAGGATTAACTTCAGTTGATTTTCCGGCAACCCGGCTATTCTTTTTGGATAGCGGATTTATAGTGCCAAATATTTCTTTGTTACCCGATTATTTTTCTTTTGAAATTAGAAGTATACCTATCACTCCGCCCAAAGATAAAATTACACAAATAGTAATTCCCGATGGTTTAAAACCTGAGATAAAAATTGAAAAATAAAATAATTAGGCACAAATAACTGTAAACCAAAAAAAAAATGAAATAGATAAATAGTATTGGTAATTATCTGTGCCGGACAGCTTTTATACTTTTATATTTACAACCTTATCTATTACAAAATATATTTACAGCATAACAGCTATCAAATCAACACCCGTAAAGAAATTTAATGCTTCCACAATTCCCGGTCTAAACTTCTGTATTGAATTGCTTCGCTGATGTGTTGCGGCAAAATATTTTCAGATGCCTCAAGGTCAGCAATTGTGCGGCTTACCTTCAAAATTCTATCATAAGCTCGTGCAGATAACCCCAACTTTGTCATCGCCATCTTCAGCAGTTCTGAACCTGCGCTGTCGAGTATACAATATTGTCTTACTTCTTTAGAGCCCATATCTCCGTTGTTAAAAATATGTTTGAGATTCAAAAAACGTTTTAGTTGAATATCTCTTGCTTTTATTACTCTCTCCCTGATATTGTCAGATGTTTCACCATTATTCTGCCCGGCTAACTCTTTATACTTTACAGCAGGCACTTCAATGTGGATATCAATTCTATCTAATAAAGGACCGGAAATGCGCGCCATATATTTTTGAATTTGCGGAGGTGTGCATGTACATTTTTTGTGCGGATCGGTATAGTACCCGCAAGGGCAAGGATTCATAGCGGCGGCGAGCATAAAATTTGCGGGAAACTCTAATGATAATTTTGAACGGCTAACCGTAACACGCGCATCTTCTAATGGCTGCCTCAAAACCTCAAGCACATTTTTTTTGAATTCAGGCAATTCATCTAAAAACAGTACCCCATGATGTGCATAAGATACTTCCCCTGGTCGCGGAAAAGAACCTCCGCCCACAAGAGCGGCATCACTTACTGTATGATGAGGACTTCTAAAAGGTCGCTCTGTAACTAATGCTTTATCTTTTTGCAAAATACCGGCAACCGAGTGAATCTTTGTTGTTTCCAAAGCTTCTTCAAAGGTCATTGGCGGAAGGATCGTCGGAAATCGTTTTGCAAGCATAGTTTTGCCTGAGCCGGGAGGACCGATCATCAAAATATTATGGCTGCCCGCTGCGGCAACCTCTAAAGCTCGTTTTACATTTTCCTGCCCCTTGACGTCTGAAAAATCAAGATGATATTTGTTTACTTGGGAAAACAAAGACGCTGTGTCTGTAAAAATTTTTTCTTTTTCTACTTCGCCATTTAAGTATTTTACAACTTCATCAAAGTACTCAAAGCCAAAAACATCAATCCCTTCAACAATGGAGGCTTCGGGCGCAGATTCTATAGGTAGTATTACTCTTTTAAATTTTTTCTTTTTTGCTTCAACGGCAATTGGCAAACCACCCCTAATCGGGCGAAGTTTTCCGTCAAGCGATAATTCACCAAGTATGACGGAGTCTTCTAATAGTTCATTGGAAATTATTTCATTTGCAGCTAATAAACCAACTGCGAGTGGTAGATCGAATCCGCTGCCCTCTTTTTTTATATCGGCAGGTGCAAGATTAACCGTTATTTTTTTTGCGTCAAAAGCGAAACCACTGTTTTTTATAGCAGCACTTACTCGTTCCCGACTCTCTTTAACGGCGTTATCCGGTAATCCTACAATTATAAAAGAAGGAATATTTTTTTCAACATTGGTTTCAACTTCAACTATAAATGCATCGATACCATAAGTTGAACTTGAAAATACCCTCGAAAGCATAGTTCCCTCGGAAGTATTAATAAATATTTATTAAAATAATAGTAAAAATATTTGATTGTCAAAAGCTTTAAAATATTATTTTGTTAAAACCATTTTTCGTGTAGTGTTGAAAGATGGAGTTGACACCTTGTAGAGGTAAATTCCGGACGGCAGCCCGGAGCCGTCAAATGTAAATTTATGAACTCCTTTGGCAAGTTGTCCTTTGAATAATTTTACAATTTCCTGTCCTTCAAGGTTATAAATGGTTATATCAACCTCGGAATCCTCAAGAAGTTCAAGTTCAATGTTCGTTTTAGGGTTAAACGGATTGGGAAAATTTTGAGCAAGAACTAACGGTTCGCTTTCACCTTGACCAACTTTTAATTGTGCCGAGAATACGACCGAGCCATCCAGATTAATTTGTTTTACACGGTAATAAACTATTTCTGCTTCTAATTCTTTCGCATCAATAAAAGAATAATCTGCGGGAGTAGAATTATCTGCATGAACTTTGTAAAGTGATTGGAAGCCACTATTGTTCATCGATTTTTCTAGAGTATAACTATCTGCCTGCTTGTAATCTCCGCCGCTCCAAATTAGTTCGTAAGCATTTGTAAGAATATCAATATTTAACTCAGGTGCGCGTGCAAATATCGGAGCGTTTGATTTAATATACTGCAGGTTTTCCACTTTAACCGAATAATTTTCTTTCTCAATAGTTTGCGGTAATTGATCGTCAAATTTAAAGGCAGCAATTACGGTTGATGAGTCAGAATTAAAATTATTAAAATTTTTGTTTGAGAAAGAAACATCAATTGTATTCTTTAGGTTTATAAAACGTAATAAATCTATTGAATAATTTTTATTGCCGTATTCACTACTAAAAGCAAATTCATATTTGCCGACTGATAATAAAGATGTCAATTTAATTTTTGCAAATAAATTCCCGCTACAAAAAAGACTCACACTATTTTTTTCGGCTGAAAACAATATTGAAATATGCGACCAGGTTTTTCTGCCGAGAAAATAAGGCGCTGAAAATAGAAGCGAGGCATTTTCAATTCTGGTATATAGCATTTGAAAATCATTTAGCGTAAGAAGAAACTCCCTTTGGTCTGTTTCAATATTTTTTACGCTTAAAATATCCTGCCCTGAGTCGCTTGTGCGTAACCAGAATTCCGCAAGAAGATTTTCATCGGGAAACTTATTTAACAAGAAAGAGAAGCTGCTGTTTTTTTCAAATTGAATTGCTCTGCCGGCATTTTTTTGAGGTTTATAAAATTTTAAGTTTACCTTGATAAATTTTTCTTCAAGTTCAGTTCCAGGATTGGGGTTAGTTAAATATCCAACCGGCTTACCATTTTTTTTATAGATACCATAAAATTTTAGGGTAGAATTTTCTTCAGCATCGTTTTTGAATGTAGAAAGAATTTGGAAGAAGCTCCCATTGGAAAAAGAGGAATCTTTTACGTTTATAGTTATTGAGTAAACACTGCCGTTGTAATTTTGAAGATAATCCCTAATTGGCGTAAGCGAAATTGTTTTTGCCATCGAACGCAACAAAACTTCCGAGGGATAAATTTTAGAGTCGGCGGAAATATAAATTTTTAGTTCATCTGCTTCCGGAAAGGCATTTGC
>JAIOIM010000619.1 GCA_019912505.1 Ignavibacteriaceae bacterium | reverse complement strand
ATTTAATTGATTTGAAATAACTAAGAGCTTTATCCAAATAACTTTCTGCCTCGTTGGCTAAACCAGTTTCCTTCGATAATTCCTCTAATTCAATCAATGTTTCAGCTTCATTCATTTTGTTTTTTAATTCGCGGTTCAGTCGAAGCGAGGTTAGCAGATAACTTTTTGCAAGGATTGAATTGTTTAGATTTTTTTGTATTAAACCTTTAACCCGGTAAACCTCGGCAACCGAAAGCATGTCGTTAATTTTCAAACAAATTTCCATCGATTGGTTTGAGAATGAATCTGCGAGCGCCAGATCATCAAGAGCAACATAAATAAAAGCCTTTTGAAGGTAGGAAATACCGATTAGCTGCAAATAGTTTAGTTTTGTAGAAAGTTCAATCGATTGTTCGAACTCAGATAATGCAGTCTGGTATTCTTCTTTTTTATAATAGGTCATGCCAAGGTTATGTCTAACCTCTGCAATTCTAGAGTGATGCTGAATTTTTTGGTAGCTGAACAGAGCCCGGTTAAAATGGGATAGGGCATTGTCGTATTTACCGAGGATGTTGTTGATGATGCCAAGGTTAATTTTAATACGCCCTTTAAGATCAATATCGCTGTTGTTTTCTAATATTCTTAAACATTTTTCAAAACGTTTGCTAGCTTTGGAAAGTTCACCGCATTCCCCATAGTTTGTACCGATTAAATTTTCGCAACTGGCAACTCCTTTAATATCTTTATCGGCTCGAAACATTCGGAGCGCCTGGGTTGCTGAAGAATAACTTTTTGTCCACTCAGCTTGTCTGCTGTAAACTTCAGCAAGACCCAAAAGAGCATTGGCTTTAAAATTATTAAAGCCGGCTTTGTTGCCGCTATGGTTTACAACCTGTCCATAAAGACGGGCAGCCAAAACAAACTCTCCGCTTAACATCGAGTATTTACTTAAATATAAAAGCAAATTTAAATAGTTTTCAGCGAGGATGTTTTCTTCTGCAAAAGTAACTAAAAAATCTATTTGGGTGCGGCTTAAATATTCATCGCTATTTGGATTATTGGTGTGTAATGTTTTTCTTTTTGTAACTTCAGAGGGAAGATTTTTACGGTAATAGGCGTAAAAGTCTGCTGCCTGTTTTTTTGTAAAAAAAGAGTTAAGAACACCTGATATTGAAACTTTAACAGAAAATGATAAATTATTCACTAATAGTCTGTCTTTTCGTTTAATTCATATTTATTTTAATTATGTATTGGCAATTGTAATGCCAATAATCTTTAAAAATAAAACACCATTAATAGGATGAAATACAGCACCGATAGCGAATTTTATTTTTTATTTCGGAACTAATTTTCATATTGAGATTTGATGGATTAAAATAAGACAGTTAATTTGCGGAGTCGAGAATAGTTTTTAGAAATTGTTTTTTAGCTAATTACTCCTGCAGCAATCAGGTAGATTTTGATATGCACTCTGATTTTGTTTCAAATCATCAGCGTCAAAACCGGCATCGCTAATTGCTTTTTTTATAATTGCGGCATTAGTGACAGATGAATTATATTTAACATTTACCACTTTGTTTATTTCATCTATTT
>JAIOIM010000618.1 GCA_019912505.1 Ignavibacteriaceae bacterium | reverse complement strand
GCCAAAGAATGAAGAATATGTTATAGCAAAGAAAGACATTCTCCTTCAACCCGAAAAAGAAATTAAAGAAATAAAGTTAAACAGTAATAATGGCGTTAAAGAAATTGCTGCGGTGCCAAGAGAAAATTTTGTTAATGAAACTGTAAACAATGAAAAAGCAGTAACAGCAGCAGCCAGCGAAAAGGGAGAAGGAAAAGTTTCCCTTGAAGCAGACTCAAAATCATCGGGTAATGAATTAAGCAATAACGATAACAAACTTAATACTTTTACTCATACTGAAGTAAACAAAACAACAGTTACCGACAAAGCTACTTTTGCATCCCACTTAAATGATACTGTTAAAAATATTAAAGCTGCCGAAGTAGTAAAAGAGATAACAAGTTTTATAAAACAGGGTGATAAAACCAGTATGACTTTCAAACTTACACCCGAGCATCTCGGTAAAGTAAAAGTTATGATAGACGTAACCGAAAATGTAGTTAAAGCGAATATCGAAGTTGAATCTGAAGCCGTTCGTCAGGTTGTTCAAAACAATATTGATGTGTTAAAACAAAGCTTAGTACAAAGCGGAATTACGGTCGCTTCGGTTAATATCAATTTAGCCGGTCAGGAACAAAAATCCAACCGCACCTATGATCAGAAGAAAAAAATCGACACAGATGACAGCGACAGTAAAATAGTGAAGAAAAAAGGAATCGATAAAAAAATAAGAAGCCTTGGTTATAATACATACGAGTTTCTTGCATAGGAGTTTTTATGATAGATGGAATATCAAATATTGGCATAAGCAATTCGACAGGCAGCGGTAAAAGTGTACTTGGCAAAGATGAATTTATGAAGCTTTTGATTGCTCAACTAAAAAATCAGGACCCCTCAAGCCCGATGGATGGAACTGAGTTTGCTTCACAGTTAGCTCAATTCAGTTCCCTTGAGCAGCTATCGAATTTAAATGAATATAGTAAACAGGCAATTGACGCAAACTTTATGCTGACTCAATCGATTAATAACACGTTAACTGCCAATTTAATTGGCAACGATGTTAAACTTGCGGCAACAAACATCAAATTCAACGGTCAAAGCTCAATTCGTTTAGGTTATGAACTTCCCGCGGCAGCATCTACTGTAACGGTAAATATATATAATGAAAGCGGCGCGTTAATAAAAACTTTTGAAAAATCTGATATTGACGCCGGTGACTATAAACTTTCCTGGGATTTTACCGATAATAACGGTAACAAAGTTCCTAATGGTAATTATACATACGAAGTTAAAGCCGTAAGCACTTCCGGAAAAGAAATGGCAGTGAACAGATATTTATACGGTACAATTAACGGAGTAAGGTTTAAAGAAAACGGAACCGCATTATTGGTAGATAATATTGAGTACATGCTCTCTGATATTTTGGAAGTAATTAACGCACAGCAAGGAGACGAAGGATAATGGCTGAGGTAAATGGCATACAAGTACCATTTATACCGATAGTAGAGAATCAAACTCCATTCAGGAGTAAGATCAATACTGCGGGGTCGTTTGAATCGGTATTTCAGCACGAACTTGAAAAAATAAAATTTTCAAGTCATGCTCTTAAAAGATTAGAAACACGAAACATTCAGCTTAACGAAACTGAATTGGATAAAATTGAAACTGCAGTATCGAAAGCAGAAGCAAAAGGTTCTAAAGATTCATTGGTAATGATGGACAATACGGCTTTCATCATAAACATTCCTAACCGCACCGTTGTAACGGCAATGCCGGTTATGGGTGGTGAAGAAAACGTATTTACGAATATTGACAGTGTAGTTTTTGCATAAATAATTTTTTTAACTAACAACAGAGCGGGACCTTTTAAGGACGCTCTTGGATTGGCTGACTGACTGAAGCCGGTTCAAAAATATAACTTAATACCTTAGGAGGTTATTATGTCACTTCTCAATTCTCTTTTTAGTGGTGTGTCCGGTTTACGTAATCATCAATCAATGATGGATGTAATTGGAAACAACATAGCCAATGTTAACACAATCGGTTTTAAAGGTTCACGCGTTACATTCAGCGATGCGTTTAACCAGTTTGTTAAAGCCGGTACTAACCCAACAGGCACAACCGGTGGTACAAATACTTTTCAAGTAGGTCTCGGAACCCGTGTAAATTCAATAGACAGAAATTGGAACCAGGGAACAGTTGAAAGAACAGGTATAACTACCGACCTTGCATTACAGGGACCCGGTATGTTTATTATGAAAAACAACGGTGAGCTTGTATACTCACGCGCAGGAGCTTTTCAGTTTGACGCAGACGGCAAATTAGTAAGTTCGCAGAATGGTTCCATTGTTCAGGGTAAAATTGCAAACACAGACGGCGTAGTTCCTCCTGGCAATACTCTTGAAGACATTATGATCGATACAAACATGAAACTTCCTGCTGAAGCGACAACAGCTATAAATTGGGGCGGTAATTTAAAATCGAGTTCAGTTCTAACAAGAAGCGAGGAAGTATTGCAGATGGGTAATATCAACTCTGCACAAGCAGGCCCGTTTGAAACCGAATCTACAATTTACAATGAATATGGTGAAGCTTTTACATTAAAATTAACCTACACAAAAACTGCAAACCCAGATGAGTATGACCTTAGCTACGATGTACTTGATGAGACAGCTGCTTCGGTCGGCAACGGAGCATTCCCCAATCCGGTAGTTTTTGAAGAAAATCCAGTTGGTTCGGGTACTTATGTTATGGACGCTGCATCCATTGCATTATTCGATGGAGTAAACAACCGCATAAATATTCCTGCGAGTAACATCGATCTGACATTTGACGGAACAGCAGTTACTCAAAACTCTGCAATATCAACTTTAAGTTCTTCAGCAGATGGAAATAGAACGCCAAATGTTGTAAGCGGTTCGGTTACCGGTTTCGATTCTCTCGGAAACGCACATCAGGTTACAATTAAGTTTACAAAAATAAATGACAACCAATGGACATGGACATCTTCGGTTCCAGCAACAAGTACCGCAAACGGGCAGGTAGCTACAACAACGGGAACAATTACATTCAATTCCGATGGTACTTTGAACCCGGCTAACATTGCTCCGAACAATCCGCAGTTTAGTTTTGTGCCAAGCGGCGGCGGCAATCCGGTAGTTATTGATCTTAATTTCGGCAGCGGATTTAACGGTGTAACTCAAACAGCATCTTCATCTGTTGTTTCGGCATTAAGCCAAAACGGTTCGGCATCCGCTTCATTATCAAATGTTAATATTGATCAGTACGGAAATATTGTCGGTATATTTTCTAACGGAAGTTCCAAAACACTTGCCCAGATGATGGTGGCAACATTCCCGAATCTTAACGGCTTAATAAGCAATGGCGAAAATATGTTTACAGCATACGCAAACAGCGGCGAGCCGCGCGTGACAACAATGGGCGAAGAATCTGCAACAACAGTTCTTGCCGGAGCGCTCGAGCAATCGAATGTTGATCTTTCTGAAGAATTTACAA
>JAIOIM010000006.1 GCA_019912505.1 Ignavibacteriaceae bacterium | reverse complement strand
GGTTATCTCTTTTTTGTTTATTAGTTCGGCTATCATCAAAATAAAAAATTATTTTAGTTTCAAATTAATTTATAGTAATTCTTTTTTTTGTAGATTACAACTCGTTGTTTTGTAATGTATGAGGTAAAAGTGAGTTCAATTTTCGTATCAAGTTTGTTTAATTCTTACTCGAAATATATCGAAGAAAAATTAGAAAATAAAAGATTTACACATTCGGATATTCTCCCGCTAATTACAAAAGCAGCCGCATCGGGAAACTTACTTGTAAATAGCACCGGGCACTCATTTGAAAACCGCGAAATATTTTCTTTGAAGTTCGGTAACGGCAAAACCAAAATATTATTATGGTCGCAGATGCACGGCGACGAGCCCACCGCAACAATGGCTCTATTTGATATTTTTAACTTCCTGAATGCGGACGATGAATTCAATAATTATAGGGAGATGATAAAGGAAAAATTAACACTAATATTTGTCCCGATGTTAAATCCCGATGGAGCGGAAAGAATTTTGCGTTGTAATGCTGCCGGTATTGACCTGAACCGTGATGCTGCAAGATTGCAATCACCGGAGTCAAAAATATTGATGGAACTAACCGACACTATACTACCTCAATTTGCTTTCAATCTTCACGACCAGGATTATCGATGGTCTGTTGGAGATAGCAATAAACTTGCGTCAATCTCATTCCTTGCCCCGGCGTATGATGTACAAAAATCGGTAAGCCCCGCCCGTGCTGACGCCATGAAGCTGATAGCAAAACTGAAACAAGATTTTGAAATATATTTGTCAGGACAAATTGCCCGTTACCCCGATGATTTTGAATCCCGCTCGTTTGGAGATACGATTTCGGGAAAAGGTGTAAGTACTATATTAATAGAGTGCGGAAGAGAAGTCGGCAACATTAACAAAAGTTATTTGCGTAAAATAAACTTTATGTTGCTGCTAAGTTCTTTTAAAGAAATAGCAGAAAAAAAATATTTGGAGCAAAACTCATTGGATAATTATTTTTCCATCCCAACCAACGGAAAATTTTTATTCGATTTAATTTTACGAAAAGTAAATTTTATAACTAACGGCAGAAAATATTATTCCGATATTGCAATAAACAGGGAAGAAGTTTATGCTGATAATTCAAGGGTACCATTCTTTTTCGGGAAGATAGAAGATATGGGCGATCTATCTCCATTTAACGGGTTGGAAGAATTTGATGCATCAGAATTATATTTTGAAGCACCCAAAGTTGCACAAAAATTATGTAACAATATTGCCGACTTGAATAGTGAGTATTTGTCGGGTCTTCTTCGTGATGGTTTTCAGTTTGTAAAATACGTAGGCGATATCAATCAAAAATCATTTACTAATCTGCCAATAAACTTAATTTCAAAAAACTCAACTTATTTGCCGGCAGCCTTTCCCGCGTCCGCAGCCAACTTCAATCTGTTACGGAACGGTTCCCCGTTTAAACAAGTTGTTAACGGCTGGCTGATAAACCCGGGAGAAACATCCCTAATAAAAAACGGGTTGATTTTTTAAAATATATTAACAACCGC
>JAIOIM010000617.1 GCA_019912505.1 Ignavibacteriaceae bacterium | reverse complement strand
AGTTAATGCAGAGCGCTTATCTACCTCGTTTGCCTCCGATCTCGGTAAAATAATTCAGCCGATAATGACACCAATCGGGATGGACTGGCGCGTAGGGGTTTCGCTGATAGCAGCGTTTGCAGCCCGCGAGGTATTTGTAAGTTCGATGGCTTTGATATTCAAAGTTACAAGTAAGGATGAGACACTGCAACATTCCTTGCTCGAAGCCATGCACGGGGCGACTATTGGTGACACGGGTAAAAAGCTTTTTACAACTTCAACAATTATCGGGCTAATAGTATTTTTTGTATTTGCGCTTCAATGCATCTCAACAATTGCGGTTTCAAAAAAAGAAACCGGCGGGTGGCGCATTCCAATTTTGCAGTTAATTGTTTTTACAAGTACAGCTTATATTTTAGCCTTTGTTACCGTTAATGGATTGCAGCTGCTCGGCATACCATAGATAAATTTTATTTGTTAATTGTTTTTCTGGCAGTTATTTTTGATAATAAATTCCTCGATATAAATTGAAACATACTCAAGCAGCCGAAATATTTAAAGACTTCTTAAAAAACGGCAGGAATAGAATTACACCTGAACGTTTTGAAGTTATGGATGCAGCTATTGATCATCAGGGGCATTTTGGTGCAGATGATTTATTCATCGAAATGAAAAATCAAAAGTCGAGAGTAAGCAGAGCAACGGTATACAAAACACTAGAATTACTCGTTAATTGTGAGCTGCTCGTAAAACATAATTTCGGCGAAAACTTAACCCGCTATGAAAGCAATTACAGAAAGCAGACACACGATCATCTGATATGTATGGACTGCGGGCGCATCGTTGAATTTATAAATCCGAAGGTGAAAAAACTACCTGGAGAAATAGCAAGTTCGCTTGGCTTTGAAGTGGAAAGTTTTTCATTCAATATTTTTGCGCGTTGTAAAAGTACAAAAGACTGTACCTTCTATAAAAAAGAGAAGAAATAGTAGATTATTTTTATCAGAACCGGAAAAGCAATGGCACTACAAAAGTACCCGTTAAAATGGCACAAAGATAATTTTTCAATAAAAATATTTTGTTCAATCCCCAATATTGCTACCGGTATTCTTCTTAAAGCAGGCGAAAATTATTTTGTTGTTGACCCTGGCGATGGAATACTTAGAGATTTAAATAATGAAATAGGAACAAATCAGATTTTGTCAATCTCCGATTTGTTTATAACTCACGGTCATCATGATCATGTTGGAGGGGTGTGGTCGTTATTAACATATATGCGGGTGATGAACAAACAAACTCCTCTCGCCATTCATTACCCGAAAGGATGTATTGAAATAGAAAGCATTTATAACGCATTCAAAAAGGTTTATTCACGTTCACTCCCTTATTCTATTAAATTAAAAGAAATCAAATCCCAAAAAATTTTTAAGACGAAAAATGTCAGCGTAAAACCATTCCCAGTAATTCACAAGGAATTTTTATCCGATAAGAAAATAACACGGCAGGTACCTGCACTCGGTTATAAATTTACATACGATAAAGTAAATATTTGTTATGGCGGCGACACTGCTTTTTGCGAAGAACTTGTGAAGCATGCAAAAAATAGCGATCTAGCAGTGCTGGAAGCCGGGCATGATGATAATATAGAAGATGATATGCACATGAGTATGACAGAAGCAAAAGCAATAGGAAACTCGGCAAAGAAATATTTTCTTGTACACGTACCGGTTGATTGATTTAACACTATTTCGCTATCTTCAACTAACAATTTTTAAATTTAACAGAAGGAATCAATGCACTCAACTAAAATACTATTGCTAATTCTAATCTCTGTTGCATTTTTATACGCACAGCAAGCCGAGCAATTTAGATACCCCGAAGAAAAACACTTTGGCAAAATAACTATGCTTACCGATGAGGGTGAAAATGCCGAAGCTTATCTTTCTTTCAATGGTAAAAAATTAATTTACCAAAGCACAAATGATACATTAAATTGTGATCAGATTTTTACAATGAATCTCGACGGAACCGATAAAAAATTGGTTTCAAATGGTCTTGGAAGAACAACTTGTGCTTATTACCTGCCCGGTGATTCTACAGTTATTTACGCTTCTACATATTTAGCTGGAGATAGTTGCCCCCCGCCGCCAGATCAGTCGCACGGTTACGTTTGGAAGTTGTATGAAAGTTTTGATATTTTTTCTGCTGATGTTAATGGAAATATTTTAAAAGCCTTAACAACCGCCAATGGTTATGATGCTGAAGCCACTGTATCTCCAAAAGGCGATAAAATAGTTTTCACATCCACTCGCGATGGCGATCCGGAAATATATGTGATGAATATTGACGGGAGCAGCCAAACTCGTTTAACTTTTGAAAAAGGTTATGATGGCGGTCCCTTCTTTTCCGCCGATGGGTCTAAAATTGTATTTCGTGCCAGCCGTCCTAAAACCGAAGAACAACTTGCCGATTATGCTGACCTTGTAAAATTCGGTTACGTTCGCCCCACCGCATTGGAAATTTATGTAATGGATGCGGATGGAAAAAATGTAAATCAAATTACGAATTTCGGGAAAGCAAGCTTTGCACCTTTCTTTCATCCTGATGGAAAAAGGATAATTTTTGCCTCCAACTTAAATAGTAAAGATGGGCGTAATTTTGATCTGTACATGAT
>JAIOIM010000066.1 GCA_019912505.1 Ignavibacteriaceae bacterium | reverse complement strand
ATTAAAATTAAATTAAAATTCATTCTGCCGACTAAAAATTTGAAACGAACACAATAGACTAATATAGTATCGAGAAATTAAGCAAAAAATTAAGAACTAAAAAGCATTATTAGGGAACAACTATTTTGTAATGAATGATTTATCGCTATTTTGCAAACTGTATTTATACTTTCTTAAAAAATAATTAAGCAGCCAATAAAAAAGATTATTTTATGAAAAAACTTCTATTTTTTTTACTTCCCCTTTTTTTTGCAGCAAAAGGCATCTCGCAAGAACTTCCCCACTATTTAACCGAACATGAAAAATCTATTCTTCAAACTTATAAACCTCCTACTTTTGAAAAAGGATTTATCATTCCGCCGAACAAGCCGGTTAGAACTATGGCTGAATGGGAACAGTTTGAAGGGATAATGATTACCTGGACCTCATACACAAGCATACTTAGACAAATTGTAGATTATGCCCAGGATGAAGGTTTGGTTTATATAGTTTGCTCGGATTCCAACACAGTAAAAAATTATCTAACAAGCGGTAATGTTCCACTATATAATTTAAGATTTATTATTGCACAGTTCAACTCTATTTGGATTAGGGATTACGGTCCTTGGTGTGTTTATTCAAATAATGCCGATAGTATGTACATCATCGATTGGACGTATAATCGCCCCCGCCCGTTAGATGATTTAATACCGGGAGTTTTTGCAAACCGGCAGAACATACCTCTTTACCAGATGACAACCGCACCTTATAATTTTGTTGCAACCGGAGGCAATTTTATGACGGATGGGAATGGAACCGGTTTTTCTTCAAAACTTATTATAAATGAAAATCCCGGGAAAACCGAGGCTGATATTGATACTATGATGCGAAGGTTTATGGGTATAAACCGATACATCAAAATGAATACACTCCCTTATGATGGTATTCATCATATTGATATGCACATGAAACTACTCGATGAGGAAACTCTGCTCGTCGGGCAATATCCGGCGGGTATGGCAGACGGTCCGCAGATTGAAGCAAACCTGGCGTATGTTTTAAGTAATTTTACAACTTGCTACGGCAGACCGTACAAAGTTGTACGCATACCGATGCCGCCTGACGCCCAAGGGTATTACCCCAATAACGGCGGAGATTACAGAACATATACAAATTCGTTAATCGTAAATAAAACTGTTATTGTCCCCACCTACGAACTTAAATATGATACCACAGCGTTACGGATTTATAGAGATGCAATGCCTGGTTATAGAGTTGTGGGAATAAATTCAAATCAGATAATTCCTGCACTTGGCACTATACATTGCATAACAAAAGAAATAGGAGTAAGCGACCCTGTCTTTATCTCTCATCGTAAGATTTTAAGTACAGCAAATTTTACAAATGGTTATGAAGTAAAAGCGTATTTAAAAACAAGCACAGGTATAAACAGTGCCTCAGTTTTCTGGTCGACTGATACAACGCAGGGTTTTAATTCTCTTTTGATGAATCAGTTTGCTGCCGATTCGTTTTCTGCTTCAATACCAAATCAACCACTGAACACGAAAATATTTTACTACATTTCTGCATCGTCAAATTCGGGCAGAACTGTAAACAAACCGCTTCCTTCTCCTGCCGGGGCATACCAATTTACCGTGGATACCCAGGTGCCTGTTGAGTTAATATCATTTAATGCGGTATCCGAAAAAAATAATGTTATTTTAAATTGGGAAACTGCAACTGAAACAAATAACTATGGTTTTGAAATAGAGAGGAAGTTTGATGACTTTACTACGGTTGGATTTGTTGCCGGTAACGGAACATCTACCGAAAAAAAGAAATACAGTTTTACTGATAAAAACATTCCCGAAGGGAAATATACCTATAGAATCAAACAGATAGACTTTAACGGAAAATTTGCATATTCAAACTCAATTGAGATTACCGTTGATAATCCGGCACAATTTACACTTGAGCAGAACTATCCGAATCCATTTAATCCATCGACGATAATTCGATATACCGTTCCATCAAATCAATCCTCAATCATAAATCATAATTCATCAATCATAAATCCCGAACCGTCATTAGTCAGTCTTAATGTTTATGATGTTCTCGGTAATGAAGTTGCAACATTGGTAAATAAACAACAAACTCCGGGGACTTACCAAGTTGAGTTTTCTGCAGCAAATGCTGCACGGAATTTATCGAGCGGAATTTATTTTTACAAAATATCAGTCGGTGGGTTTACGGCGGTAAAAAAAATGCAGTTTTTAAAATAAAGGAATGTCACATTTTAAAAACTATTATTTCCTTCAACAATGATAAATTAAATTTTAAAAAGAAAAAATCGGATCTATCAATTTCCCTTTCCATCTGGTAATGTAAAGCAAAATGTGCTTCCTTTTCCAATTTCGCTTTCTACCCAAATTTTGCCCCCCTGTTTTTCAACAAACTCCCGACAAATATGAAGACCCAGCCCGCTTCCTTTTTCGTTGTTAGTTCCCATCGTTGATGGGCTGAACAAGGCTGATATTTTCAATGACAGCAATGGAACTTTCTACTGCCTGCGATTGGTGGTTCAGGTTTTTTTCAAATTAAATCCTTTCATTCTTCTAAATCTTTTTTTCTTTTGATTTCTTTTCCACTTTTTCTTGTATGGTTTTAATGGTTTCGAGATACGCCTTTTCTACTGGTGAAAGAGTTTTTACCTGATACTTGCTATACTCATTTTCGGCTTTATCAATTGCCTGATTGTGAGTGATTTTTCCTGCATGTTGAAGTGTTCCTTTTCCATACATGGAAGTAAACTTTTCGAGTTCACCTATCCAATCTCCCATTTTCATTGCTGTGTGTTCCATTGCCCTTATTTCGGCAAGGTCAAAAAAAGCTGAAACCATACGGTTGAGCCGGAAGAGTTCATCTTTATCTAAATAGTTTTTTGCAATAGAGATATCTTTTTTTGTTGGAATTTCCCTTGAAAAATTTGTCAATCCCATAAATTCTTTTTCGGCATCAGCTCGTGAGAAGATGAGTTCTGCCGCTGTTTGTTTATTTACAGCAAAATGCAATTTGTTTTGCACCGTTTTAAAAAACAAAACTGATTCTTCACTTTTGGCTTCATAATCAACGCTTGTTGCATACAAATCAAGGACTTGCCGATATATCACTTTTTCGCTGCTGCGAATATCTCTAATTCGGTCTAAAAGCTCTTTCCAATAATTGCCTCCGCCAAGATCTTTCAAGCGTTCGTCGTCCATCGTAAAGCCCTTAACAATGTACTCGTGCAGACGTTGTGTTGCCCATTGGCGAAACTGAGTGCCACGCAATGATTTTACGCGATAACCCACCGAAATAATTACATCAAGACTGTAATATTTAGCAGTTACATTTTGTGTTTTCCCTTCAATAGCACCGTGTTGAGTGGTGTGTCGGAAATTCCGACATACCACTTTTTCATCGAGTTCGCCTTCTTTGAAAATATTTTGAATGTGCTCGGTAATAGTACTTCTTCCTCTTTCAAACAGTTCAGCCATCTGCTCTTGAGTTAACCAAACTGTTTCGTTTTCAAATTGAACACTCAACTCTACTTTTTCATCGCCAGACCTAAAGAAGATTATTTGGGGTATTGATTTTTTCGTTGCCATACTAATCCCTTGTTGTAAAATCTATATCAATGTTCTTTTTATTGGAATAATTAAGTCACTAAATTAATAATAAATTTTCAATATCTCGTTTTTCAATATAAAAAGTATTTGAATAATCAACGGTCTATACGTGCATCGGAAAAGTGAAAGTTTTTTTGTCTGCGAAGCTTGATGCGATTTTGCGATATCCTATTCTTCAATAGGCACTAACAGCATTTTTAATTTATAAAAAAAGGGGATTCGATTATTCTAATTGGAATTGTAGAGGCAGAAGCAGAGTTTTTTAAAAAGTTTGTAGATAAAGGTTGATTTTATTCAAGTATAAAAAAGGAAAAAACGAATTTATCAACCTTCCTTTCCATCTGGTAATGTAAAGTAAAATGTGCTTCCTTTTCCAATCTCGCTTTCTACCCAAATTTTGCCCCCCTGTTTTTCAACAAACTCCCGACAAATATGAAGACCCAGCCCGCTTCCTTTTTCGTTGTTAGTTCCCATCGTCGTATTAGTTTTATCTATATCGAAAATTGAATCTATTTTATCAGGGTTTATTCCAACACCGTTATCAGTTATCGAAACATTGATGAAAGTATTATTTGCTCCGGCATTAATTACAATTTTTCCTCCATTGTTAGTAAATTTAACTGAGTTGGTAAGTAAATTATGAATTACAGCTCGCAGCATTTGTGTATCTGCAATAACAAATATCGAATGATCTATCTTATTTAGTATTTCAATATTTTTTTGATCTGCCCCGGTTTTCACATTCCGTATTACTTCGTTTGCCTTTTGGTAAAGATTTATTTTGTCGGGGTTATATTTTATTCCGCCGGTCTGCATCCCCGACCATTCGAGCAAATTTTCCAAAAGTGAAAAAACTTCTTTTGCGGCATAATTTATATCAGCACCAAATTTT
This sequence comes from Ignavibacteriaceae bacterium, assembly GCA_019912505.1. Classification (GTDB taxonomy): domain Bacteria; phylum Bacteroidota; class Ignavibacteria; order Ignavibacteriales; family Ignavibacteriaceae; genus CG2-30-36-16. The sequence goes on along the minus strand of JAIOIM010000066.1, from coordinate 776 downwards.
ACAATTTCACTTTTATCTAATTCTTCTATTTCAGTTGAAAGAATTTCGGAATAGTGTAGAAGCGGCTGAAAAGGGCTTCGAAGATCGTGTGCAATGATAGAAAACAATTTATCTTTTGTTGCGTTTGATTCTTTTAATTTTTGTTCGGACAGGCGCAGTTCTTCTTTCGCCTTCCTCTGGGCGGTATTGTCATGTGCAACATAAAGAACTGAATTTTCAGATACGTACGATATCCGCGCGTGGAACCAGAATTCTTCACTATTTATTATCAATGGGTAATCAATTGCAACCATTTTTTTTGAAGTGAAACATTCTGAAATAGCATACATAAAAAAATCTGTTTCTTCTTTTTCAAAAACTTCACTCAACTTTTTACCAAGTAAAAACTGAGGGGAGTTTACAAGCAACTTATCGTTAGTTGGGGCAATTTTAAGATATCTGCCAGCCCGGTCAAATTCAATTATAAGGTCTTCCATCGACCCAAACAGCGCATTCAATTCTTTTTCGTTCGCTCTTATCTTTAATATTGCTTTGGAGAGAAGCCAGATTAGTATACTAATAATAAATGCGCTTATATATAATAAGTTTGTAAATATTTCGGTTTTATCTATATATTTTTGCCATCCGTTAATTGGCTCCCCCGCAAAAGCCCAACTGCCAGTTGGTAAAAGTATGTTTACAACCACCGCGTCTTGATTAAAAATATCATCATCACCCCAAAAACATTTGCCTGCTTTCCCTGTGCCGTCAACACCCCGTAATGCAAACTTATAATT
>JAIOIM010000616.1 GCA_019912505.1 Ignavibacteriaceae bacterium | reverse complement strand
GAACATACCAACTTATTGAAGACAGCAGGCTGAATATAAATGACATTTCCGCCGACATCGATTTAAAAGGGAAGGAAAAAGAAGTTGCGGCAGCAAAAGCCGACGAGTTAAAAATAAAGCTTGAAGAAAAACGGGCAGAATTAAAATCAACTACCGACTCACTCATAGAACGTTTTAGAGAAATTACAAATAAAGAAAATGAAGTCTCAAACTTAGCCAACGCAATTGACTCCCGTTATAAATCAATAAACAAATTAAATGAGCGCATTCAATCGCTAACAAGTAATATTGCAAAGACTGTTGGTTTTTTAGAAGACCTTAGTGTTGAGAAAGAAGCGGCGGAAAAAAGATTTGGGGATGCAGAAGCTTTTTATTCGGCAAGGCAAAAGGAAAAAGAAGACCTCGAGAAAAAATTAAACAAGCTGCGTTCAAAAGAGCTTGAAGATAAAAGTATAATTTCCGGCATAAAAGATAAAATTGAATTTGTACAGGGATTGATTGACAACCTTGAAGGAGTTTCGAAGGGTGTAAAAGCTTTGCTCGAAAATTCTTCATGGACAGACGGCGATAAAACTTTGCTTGCGCACATTGGCAACTCCGCCGATGAATACCGTTTTGCAGTTGAAGCTGCACTGCGAAATAATATTAACAATATCCTCGTTGAAACATTAGACGACTTAAAGCATGGTATCGAATATTTAAAAAATAATGATATCGGCAAGGCAGCGTTTTATTTATCGGAAGTAAAAGATGAAACAAAAAAAGGATTATTAAACTGGCTGCAGCAGAGAGCTATTAATAAAAAAATTAAAGCCGTTGTGGAGGATGCCGTCTTTATCGGCTGGGCAAAAGATTTTATTGAAACAGAAGCAAAGTGGAAACCTTCTTTCAATCGATTGCTTTCGCGGACTATAATTGTCCGTACACTTGAAGATGCGTTTATTCTCTCGAATAAATATCCAGATTTTAATTATGCTGCCCTCAACGGGGATTATCTTGACCCCGATGGTATTGTAGAAGCCGGCTCGGAACCGAAGCTTGACGACTCGTTGTTCGGTAGAAAAAAACTTCTTGAAAATTTAAAGACTGATTTTCCTAAAAGAGAAAAAGCGCTTGCAGAGCTTAGGGGAAAAATAGTTGATACTGAAGAAAAATTAAACGGGATAGACTTAAAAGTTTTATCCGAACATGGCAGAATGCTTTTAAATGAAATTTCAAACGTTGAAAAACAAATTGCCCGATTCGGTTTTGAAAAACAAAAAGCAGTTGACGAGATAGAAAAAGCCAGACAGGATATTCAAACCCTGGCGGATGAATCAAATCGGCTTGATAATGAACGCACAGCCCTGTCATCAATATTAGATGGACAAAAAGATGAAAAAGCAAATGCCGACGCTTACAAAACATCGCTTGAGACTGACTTTAACCAAATAGAAGAAGGGTATAACCAGGTACAATCCGACAGTAATAAAATAAACCTTTCGCTTGAAAGACTTTTGGGCGAAAAAAAAAACACCGTTAACGAAATTGATCGCGCCGAAATATCAATTGACGGCACAAAAAAATCGATTGCCAAGCGGGAAGAGGATATAAATTCCTCAGTAGAAGAATTAGAATCGCTCAATAATATTATTGAAGATAAAGCTTCTGAACTAAGTGAATTTGAGGGGACAAAATCGGTTCTAATTTCGGAGGAATCGGAAATAGACAACCGTTATAAAACTATTCGTTTGGAAATTTCCGAAGCGGAAAGTAAACTGTCAAGACTTCGCAAAGAGCGGGAATTTTTATCCGATGAAATTCACTCGGCAGAGATGAAACTTGGCGAATTAAAAATAAAAACAGAAAATCTTTACGCACATATATTCGAAAATTACTCTCTAAAAATCGAAGATAAAATATTTGATGATCTTGAAACTTTTGAATTTAAACTCCGCAGCGAAGAGGTTTACCAACTAAAGCAGCAAATAAAAACACTCGGACCTATAAACCTTCTTGCCTACAGCGAGTTTGAGGAAGAAAGAGAACGGTTAGAGTTTCTCCACAAACAGCGGAATGATTTGATTGACAGTGAAAAAGATATACTTGCAACCATTAGCGAAATAAATATAACTGCACAAACTTTGTTTATGGAGACCTTTATAAAAATAAAAGAAAACTTCACAACAATATTCCGCAGCTTGTTTAACCCCGGTGATGAAGCCGATCTTAAAATTGAAGAAAACGCTGACCCGCTCGAAGCCAAAATTGAAATAGTTGCAAAACCAAAAGGCAAACGCCCTACATCAATTGAGCTTCTATCCGGCGGTGAAAAAACATTAACGGCTATCGCACTTCTGTTTGCAATTTATCTTGTTAAGCCAAGCCCGTTCTGTATACTTGATGAAATTGACGCTCCTCTTGACGATGCAAACATCGACCGTTTTACACGCATAATACAACAGTTCAGCAAAGACACACAGTTTATAGTTGTCACCCATAACAAGCGGACAATGGAAGCTGCCGATACACTTTATGGCGTTACTATGCAGGAAGAAGGAATTTCAAAGTTGGTTAGCGTTAGATTTAACGAGGATATAAACATTGCATCTTAGAAATATTATATCATCGGGCATCAATTTTTTTACAAATAACTCTTACAGTCTTGGTTCCAAAATTTTTTTGATGCTGTTTGTGTTTTTAATTATTCTAATTACGCCTCTACTGCATGCACAATGGGTTAACAATCCGGAGCAAAACACAAAGCTTGTTGTTGATGCCGTTAACCCAATCAATATTTCGGCTGTTAGCGATCTTAAAGGCGGCTCGTTTATTTTTTGGCAGGATAACCGCGATGGATTTCAAACCGATGTTTATTTTCTTCATGCCGATGGAAATGGTAATGCCAGTTTTCGTGCCGATGGCAAAATCCTTTCATCGCTTAACGGCGATAAAGCAAACCCAGTACCGGTAAATTCGGGAGCAAATTCCGTAGTAGTTGTTTGGCGCGAGTTAAAAGGGAATTATGGCGATAACCTTTTTGCTCAAAAAGTTCAAAGTAACGGTAGCTTGCTCTGGTCGAATAAGGGAATAAAGCTGACGAATATAAAACAAAACATAACAGACTTTTCGGTCGATTCTGATAACAAAGGTTTTACATACACATCATTTGTTACAAAGGACCCTCAGTTAATCGATGGTTATAAAATCGGGTATCAAAAAATTTCACCCGATGGTAATTTGCTTATCGACTCTTCTGCAAGATGGGTGTATAAATCAGGCAGTAACAAAATTGGCTCGTCAATAATTAATGATGGCGTGGGCGGGGCATATATTTTGTGGATTGAGAGCGTTAATAATAACAGCATAGTTTATGGTCAGCATATTGATTCCTCTGGTAATGCAACATGGGGTAAAAAGCCTTTGCCTTTAAGTGAAACTTCATCAACAGTAATTTCTTTTTCATCTGCTAATTTAGATTCGAATACAATTTACTTTGCATACCAAACCCTCAAGGGAGGTAAAAAAATTCGTCATCAGCTTGTTACAAAAAAAGGAACATTGCTTTGGGGCAAAAACGGAAAAGAAGTTTCCAAATTAAAATCGGTGCAAACAAATCCGCAAGTTGTAATTTGGAATAACGAGATTATATTAGGCTGGGCAGATGAGTTGAGCGGTGACAAAGATATACATATTCAAAAGTATGACACAAAAGGAAAGAATTTATGGAAAGAAGGGGGGCTGCCGGTTTTAACCCAAAAGGGGAATCAGTTTGGACAAAAATTATTAAGCGATGGTTATGGCGGTGCAATTATAGCGTGGATTGACAGACGGGTTGAAAACGCAAGGGGTAACCTGTACGGGCAGCGAATAAATAACAAAGGGGAAAAAGTTTGGGATGCAGACGGATTGCCGATAGCATCTTTTAGCAATTCCGAAAAAAGTTACCTCTCGTTAGTAAGCGATACCAAAGGCGGCGTCCTTGTTGTGTTTAGAGAAATAAGGGGCAACAAACCGGCAATTTATGCTCAAAAAATATTTAACACCGGCACATACATTTCTCAAATCCTCGGTTTCAAAACAGAACTTGTGGGTGATTCGGTAAAGATATTGTGGTATTCTGCAAATGTTACACGCAATAGTTATTACGAAATAGAGCGCAGTGCCTCCTCGGACACCGGCTCAACCGCGTGGAGCACTATTGGTACAATTCGTCCGGATGAATCAAAAAATGCCGATGTGTATCAGTTTTACGACAAACCCGATACAACCGGAACAATTTATTATAGAGTAGTTCAGCGGGATGCCAATGGCAATCTTCAACCTTCGGATGTGGCAAGAATAACTGTTCTTGGAAATTCAAACCAAGTTGTTGTTGGTCAAAATACTCCCAACCCGTTTAATAAAGAAACGGTTATTAAATTTTTTCTGCCAAGGGCATCTACTGTTAACGTCGAGTTTTTCAACAACCATGTTGAAAAGGTTTATGAAATAAAAAATGCCGATTATCCGGCTGGAGAAAATGAAATTACATTTTCTGCCGACGGGTTAACCCCTGGAATTTATTTTTATAGATTCAAATCCGGTGATTATGTTGAAGTAAAAAAAATGGTAGTAACTGAATAAATATGGAAAATAGACAGCTAAAAATATTTATCGATTTTGACGGAACAATTACCAAACATGATGTAGGAAACATTATTTTCAAACATTTTGGCGATAATAAAAAGGGTGAGGAAATTATAACCCAGCTTAGAAGCGGTGAAATTACTGCGCGCCAATGCTGGGAAATGCTGAACGATACCGTGGATGTTGTTGACAAAACAGAACTTGACGCTATACTCGACAAGATTGAAATAGACGATGCGTTTCATTCGTTTATTGAACTTTGTAAAGTGAACGAACTTGACTTTATTGTGTTAAGTGATGGGTTTGATTATTATATAGACAGAATTTTTAAACGGGAAAATATTAGTAACATTACTTACTACTCAAACCATCTTGAAGTAATGTCGGATAAAAAACTTTATCTTTCGTTCCCGCATTATGATTCTTCCTGCACAACATCTGCAAACTGTAAACGTAACCATGTAATTAACAACAGCAGCGATGATGAGTTTACAATTTATATCGGCGATGGCAACTCCGATAAATACCCGGTGCAATTTTGTGATTATATATTTGCAAAAAAAGGACTCCTAAAATTTTGCGAGGCGGAAAATATACCGTTTTTCCCCTATACAACTTTCTACGATGTGATAAAAAGATTTGAAGAACTCCTTGCAAAAAAACGATTAAAAAAACGCCACCGGGCTGAATTAAAACGAAAAGAAATTTATACATTAGAATAATTTTAACATCAAGGATTTTATGTCAGATATAGCTTCTAAATTTTTTAAATACCGCAGCTACACACCAATTCCGTTTTTGTTGTTGATGTTGTTTTTTGAAGACGCAAACATCTGGAGTTTGGCGTTCGGTTTTGCGGTTGCCGTTTGCGGCGAATTAATACGCCTTTGGGGCGTAAGCTGGGCGGGCAGCGAAACACGTACAACTGGTACGGTTGGCGGCACTTTTTTGATAATTAGCGGTCCGTTTGCACATGTCCGTAACCCGCTGTACGTTGGTAATATCCTTATGTATTTCGGTCTCGGTGTAATGTCGTACGCTTTGTTTCCATATCTTCAAATTGTTGCGCTAACATTTTTTATTGTGCAGTATCATTATATAGTTAAAGCCGAAGAAGGTTATTTGCGTCAGACTTTTGGCGCCGACTATGAAGCGTACACAAAAAATGTTCCTCGGTTTTTGCCGAGATTAACACCTTACAAAGTTAAAGGGGTTACTCAGCCGCCGTTTAATTTGAGTGCCGGTCTTAAAAGCGAACGCCGAACTTTTCAGGCATTTGGAATAACAAGTTTACTTTTAGTTCTTCTTTGGTACATCGGTCGTTCTTAATTGAAAAACATAAGCGAAAATAGTTTAATGATAATTGCCGGCGAAGTTTCCGGCGACCTTCACGGCGCTCATCTTATAACTGAAATTTTAAAGATGAACCCGTCAATAAATATTTATGGTATTGGCGGTGACAAAATGAAAGCCGCCGGAATGAATGCAGCGTATCATATAAACAAAATGGCATTTCTCGGTTTTACCGAGGTTGTAAAACATATTCCGTTTATAAAAAAAGTGCAGTATCATTTATTGTCTATAATAAAAGAAAAAAACATTAAGGAAATTGTCCTTATAGATTATCCCGGTTTTAACCTAAACTTTGCAAAAAAATTAAAGAAACTTGGGATAAAAATCATCTATTATATATCGCCCCAAATATGGGCGTGGGGTGCGGGAAGAATAAAAAAAATAAAACGGCTTGTTAGCAAAATGATAGTTGTTTTCCCGTTTGAAAAAGAATTTTATAAAAATGCCGGTGTTGATGCAGAGTTTGTTGGGCATCCGCTTATTGAACAAATTGAAAATTACAAATTGCTAAGTCGAGATGAACTTTATAATTTATTTAAGTTAGACAGCGGCAAAGATATCTTGCTTATACTTCCCGGAAGCCGAAAACACGAAGTTGAAAATCTGCTGCCTGAAACATTAAAAGCCGCAAAAAAAATATGCGGCGAGTTTAACCTTCAAACAGTAATTGCAGGTTCTGAAAATATTGATGATGTAGAGTTCGATAAATTTCGGGATAGTTTTGACTTCAAAGTTATAGCCGGCAGAACATATGATTTAATGAATATTGCCAGGTTCGGAATAATTAAATCCGGCACATCAACATTAGAAGCCGGACTATTTAAACTGCCGATGGTGGTTGTATATAAAACAAGTGCCTTAACATATTTAATTGGTAAAAGCTTGATTAAGCTTGACAACATTGGAATGGTAAATATTATTTCCGGGAAAAAAGTTGTGCCCGAAGTTATACAGTCCGCAGTTAATGCCGAAAACATTTTTAATGAATGTAAAAAAATATTAACCGATAAAGAATTATATAACAGTATAAAAGAAAAACTTAGTTCTATAAAATATATTCTTGGATCAGCGGGTGCTTCCCAAAAAGCAGCGTCAATAATTATTGCGGAAATGAATGCAGCTTAAAAGTATAAAAAAGAATATGCTGCGCTTTATCGGGCAGGTAATGTTAAACCGGTCGATAAATATTTTGTGCAAAACATTGAGAATTGAAGAAATAAATAAAGAAGCAATTGAGCAGCTTGAACGCGCAAACAAAAATTATGTTTTTGCATTTTGGCATGGAACAATGCTGCTTCCCTGGTATGTAAACCGCAACAAAAACTTTGTTGGTTTAACAAGTAAAAGTAAAGACGGCAATCTTCTTGCAAAATTATTAAAAAGCTGGAAGTATAATGTTGTGCGCGGCTCCAGCAGCACCGGCGGCGAAGTAGCGCTCGGAATAATGATTGATTACGCGCGTGGTCAAATGTCAGTTGCCGTAACACCCGATGGACCCCGCGGACCGGCGATGAAGTTAAAAGCCGGAGCAGTAATAACCGCAAAAAAAAGCGGCGTGCCTTTAGTGCTTGCCGGTGTTGGTTATAAAAATAAAAAGCATCTTAATAGCTGGGATAAATTCCAGATACCGAAACCGTTTTCAACGGTGCGAATTATTTATTCCGACCCAATTTATGTAGAGCGCACATTAACGTATGAAAATACATCTGAATTAATTAAGCTGTGCGATGATAAACTTAACGAACTTCAAAATAAAGCGTCAGTATTTGTTTGATAAATTTTCTTAAAATTATATTGTCACCATTTGTCCCTGTTTATGCATTTATTATAAACATGCGTAACCGGCTTTTTGATAAAGAAATATTTAAATGCCAAGCCATCGCGGTTAAGGTATTGTCCGTTGGTAATCTTACTGTCGGCGGTTCCGGGAAAACACCGATGGTTATTTATTTAACTACAATGTTAAAAAAACATGGAAGGAAGCCGGGAGTTTTGAGCCGCGGCTATGGACGCAATACACGCGGTTATTTATATGTATCCGATGGTGAAGAAATTTTTATTCCGGTTGAAAAATGCGGCGATGAAATTTACCATACCGCTCTCGATAGCAATGCGCCCGCAGCGGTTTCTGAAAACCGTGTTAGCGGAGCAAGAAAATTTTTAATAGATGCTGACATTGACACTATTGTACTTGACGATGCTTTTCAACATAGGTGGATAAAGCGCGATGTGGATTTGTTACTTATTGAAGAGCAGTTTTTAGTGTCAGAAGATTCTCTCAATAGAAATTTATTGCCGTCCGGTCTTATGCGCGAACCTTTTTCATCAATTAAGCGGGCGGACCCGGTTGTTTTGAATAGAAAGTTTTCAGAAAAAAAAGTTATACCCGTTGAATTTAAAAAATATTTAGAGGGCAAAACAGTTTTTACGGCTCACTATAAAGCTATTAGTTTTGTTGATGTTATGAAACATACTCATTACGAATTAAAGGATTTTGAAGGACAGCACAGTCTTGTTGTTTCCGGTATTGCAAACCCTTTTTCTTTTTTGAACATCTTACAACAAACCGATGTAAACACAACCAACAAGATGATTTTTAGAGACCACAAAGATTATACTCTAAAGGAAGTGCAGCAAATTAGAAAACAGTTTTATGCCACCAATGCGTTCTCTGTGGTTACAACTCAAAAGGACGCCGTTAAACTTATAAAATTTGCACGGGAGTTTAGCGATATCGATATCTTCTACCTTAAAATTGAAATAAGGTTAGACGAACAACAAAAGTTTGAAGATTACATTCTTCAAAAATTAAAATAAACAAAAATTAACCGCTAAAATGATTCTATCTTTTTATGCGCTTACTATAAGTTAGTTTGATTTTAATATTTATAAAAAATAAGGAAAAATAATTATGCCTAAAAACACTAAGTACGTTTATTTCTTCGGCGGGAAAAAAGCCGATGGAAAAGCTGAGATGAAAGAACTTCTTGGCGGTAAAGGTGCGAACCTTGCAGAAATGGTAAACATAGCGTTGCCGGTACCCGCCGGTTTTACAATTACCACAGAATTATGCACATACTTTTACGATAACAAACAAACTTATCCGAAAGAATTAAAAGATCAGGTGCTTAAAGCGCTTGCAAAAATTGAAAAAGAGATGGGTGCTAAATTTGGCGATTCCAAAAACCCGCTGCTACTTTCAGTTCGCTCCGGTGCAAGAGCCTCTATGCCCGGCATGATGGATACTATTCTTAATTTAGGACTGAACGACGTTACCGTTAAAGGTTTAATTGATAAAACCAACAACCCCCGTTTTGCTTATGACTCTTACAGAAGATTTGTTCAAATGTACGGCGATGTTGTTCTTGGTTTAAAACCGGTTGATAAACGTGACGAAGATCCATTCGAAGTGATTCTTCATAACAAAAAAGAAGCTAATGGATTTACGCTTGATACCCAACTTACCGCAGATCATCTTAAAGAGTTGGTTAAAGAATTTAAAATTGCAATAAAAGAAAAAACAGGCCGCAATTTTCCTAACGACCCGATGGAACAACTTTGGGGCGCAATCGGTGCAGTATTTGGTTCATGGATGAATGAACGCGCGATTGTTTACCGCAAACTAAACGGTATACCAGCTAGTTGGGGAACGGCTGTTAACGTTCAATCAATGGTATACGGAAACATGGGCGAAGACTCCGGCACCGGTGTTGCTTTTACGCGCGACCCCGCAAGCGGCGAAAATATTTTCTACGGTGAATATTTATTCAACGCACAAGGTGAAGATGTTGTTGCCGGTACACGTACACCTCACCCGATTGCCGAGTTGAAAAAGGATAACCCGAAAATTTATAAAGAACTTGATGACATCAGAAAAAAGTTAGAAAAGCATTACAAAGATATGCAGGATGTTGAGTTTACGATTCAACAGGGAAAACTCTGGATGCTTCAATGCCGCGTTGGTAAAAGAACCGGTTTCGCAGCAATAAAAATGGCTGTTGATATGGTAAAAGAAAAACTCATCAGCAAAGAAGAAGCTATTGCACGCATCGAACCGAATCAGTTAAACCAATTACTCCGCCCTATCTTTGATGTTGACGAAAAGAAAAAAGCTATAAAAGAAGGAAGACTTATTGCTAAGGGTTTAAATGCTGGTCCGGGCGCTGCTTCCGGTCGTGTTGCATTAAGCGCTTCCGATGCAGAGGAAATGGCAAAATCGGGCGAGCCGGTTATACTTGTAAGAATTGAAACATCGCCTGAAGATATAAAGGGTATGGATGCTGCAGAAGGTATTTTAACTGCCCGCGGCGGAATGACATCCCACGCAGCGCTTGTTGCACGCCAGATGGGTAAAGTTTGCGTTGCCGGCTGCGGCGCATTAAAAATAAATTACAAAAAAGGTGTGATGACCGCTGACGGAAAAGATTTTGTAGTTAAAGAAGGCGATTACATTTCTATCGATGGAACAACCGGCGAAGTTATTGTCGGTAAAATAGAAACCAAGCCGAGTGAAGTTATTCAGGTTCTCATCAACAAAACTCTCAGCGCAAAAAAATCACCTATCTTTCAAACTTATAACAGTTTGATGGGGTGGGCAGATAAAATTAGAAAGCTTAATGTTAGAACTAACGCAGACCAGCCTGACCAGGCAGCCAACGCAATTGCTTTTGGCGCAGAAGGTATCGGTCTTTGCCGTACGGAACACATGTTCTTTGGCGGCGACAGAATTATGTCAGTTCGTAAAATGATTTTAAGCGAAAACGAAAAAGACAGAAAAGCCGCATTGAATGAATTACTTCCATTACAGAGAGAAGACTTCGAAGGCATCTTTAAAGCAATGAAGGGATACCCTGCAACAATCAGAACACTTGACCCGCCGCTTCATGAATTTTTACCTCATTCTGATAAAGAAATTGGTGAAGTAGCAAAAGCATTAAAAGTTTCTAAAGAAAAAGTGATTGGAAAAATTCACAGCCTTGCAGAGTCTAATCCTATGCTTGGTTTTAGGGGCTGCCGTCTCGGAATACTTTATCCTGAAATAACCGAAATGCAAGCCCGCGCTATAATGGAAGCCGCTTGTAATGTTGCAAAAAAAGGAGTAAAAGTAAAACCCGAAATTATGATACCTCTTGTAAGTGATTTAAATGAATTTAAAGTGCAGGAAGAAATTGTAAGACGCGTTGCAAAAGAAGTAATGGCAGAAAAAGGAAAAAAGATAAGCTACCTTGTCGGTACGATGATTGAACTTCCCCGCGCTGCTCTAACCGCAAATGAAATTGCAGAGAGTGCCGAGTTTTTCTCGTTCGGTACAAATGATCTTACACAAACCACTTTCGGTTTATCCAGAGATGATGCAGGTAGATTTTTACCGCTTTATGTACAGAATGAAATTTTGCCGGATGATCCGTTTGAAGTACTCGATCAAAAAGGCGTTGGTCAGCTTGTAAGAATGGGAACCGAAAGAGGTCGTTCAACACGCCCTGACCTAAAAGTAGGTATCTGTGGCGAGCACGGCGGCGAACCTTCTTCGGTTGAATTTTGCCATAGGGTAGGCTTAAATTATGTAAGTTGCTCACCTTTCAGAGTAGCAATTGCACGTTTGGCAGCAGCCAGGGCAGTTGTTAGAGAAATGAAAGCAACAAAACCTGCAAAGAAAAAAGTAGTTTCAAAAAAGAAATCTGCTAAGCGAAAATAATTAACATTTATTTAGGCGGGATGTTTACGCACCCCGCCGATAAAAAAATATTAGCTCATATAATAAAGGATGAAGGATGAAATTATCCGATTTTAAATTTAATATGCCCAAAACTTCCATAGCCAAATATCCGGTTTCTCCGAGGGATAAAGCGAAGCTTATGGTTGTTAACAGGGAAACACAGGAACTTGAAGTAAAAACCTTTAACAATGTAGTTGACTACATGAAAGCGGGCGATGTACTTGTAGTAAATGAAACCCGTGTATTTCAGGCAAGACTGTTTGGAAAAAAAGAAAAAACTAATGCAAAGATTGAAGTATTTTTACTAAGAGAGCTAAATGCAGAAGAATGTATCTGGGATGTTATTGTTGACCCTGCACGAAAAGTAAGAATCGGTAATAAAATTTATTTTAACGATAAACTTTGGTGCGAAGTTATTGATAACACAACCTCACGAGGAAGAACCGTCCGCTTTAATCAGCCGGGCAATGTTTATAAAGCCGTCGAAAAAATAGGGCTTACACCGCTGCCCCCATATATTAAAAGAGAACCGGAACCGGACGACCGTGAAAATTACCAAACAATTTACGCAAAGGTTGATGGTGCTGTTGCCGCCCCGACCGCCGGTTTACACTTTACTCCAAAGCTTATTCAGAAGATTGAGAAAAAGGGAGTTAAGATTATACCGGTTGTGCTTCATATCGGTCTTGGAACATTTCGGCTGGTTGAAGTGGAGGATTTAACAAAGCATAAAATGGATTCGGAATTTTTTGAAATTTCAAAAGAAGCCGCTGAAACAATCAACAAGGCATCAAGCTTAAAACATAATATTTTTGTTGTAGGTACAAGTACAGCAAGAGCTTTAGAAACAAGTGTAACTGCCGATGGATTGGTAAAACCGAATAGGGGCTGGACTGATAAATTTATTTACCCCCCGTATGTGTTCAAAATAGCTACAAGATTAATTACAAATTTTCACTTACCGGAAACAACTTTGATAATGCTTGTTAGCGCATTTGCCGATCATGATTTGATAATGAAGGCATACAAAAAAGCGATGAAAGAAAACTTCCGATTTTTAAGTTACGGCGATTCAATGCTCATTTTATGAAAACCATTGCTATAATTCCGGCTGGAGGTAAAGGCAAAAGGAGCGGCTTTCCCGCTCCTAAGCAGTATATTAAATTTAACGGCAAAGAGCTTATTGCATTTACACTCTCAGTTTTTCAGAAAAATAAAAATGTTGATGAAATAGTTGTAGCAGCTGAGCCCGAGTTTTTTAGTCTTCTTACCGAAATAAAAAAAAGATACAGACTAAATAAACTAACCGGTATTGTTGAAGGAGGAAACGAAAGACAGGATTCTGTTTACAATGCCCTTCGTTCCCTAAAAACATCGAAAGACGATTTAATTCTTGTGCATGATGCCGCCCGTCCGCTGCTGCCTCAGAATATCTTAACAGCAGCAATTTTAACCGCAAAAGAAAAAGGTAATGCTCTTGTGTGTTTGCCGGGAAGAGACACACTCATACGGGGCGGTAAATTTGTAGAAGAGTATGTTATCCGTGAAAAATTATTTTATGTTCAAACTCCGCAAATTTTCAAATACTCTACTCTAATTCGGGCAATGAGAAAAGCCTATTCCGAAAATTTCGTCGGCACCGATGAATCGATGCTTGTAAAGCGATTGGGCGGAAAAATAAATATAGTTGAGGGCTCAATTCTTAATTTTAAAATTACAACCAAAACAGATGTTGATCTATTTAAACATTTTGTAAAAAAATTAAAATGAATCAGTCGGAGTCATTCATCAACTAAACTAAATAAGCAAAAAATCGATTATTAAATAATTGACAATTATTTTTTAATATCATTGAAATTTAGCATTATTAATATTAGTTTAACATTTCAAAATTGGATTTGAGGTATGTTTCTTTTAGCAATTATAATAATTTTATCTTATCTGGTTGGATCGATACCAAACAGTATAATTATAAGCAAAATAGTTAAGGGTATTGATATACGCGATCACGGCAGCGGAAACGCCGGCGGTACAAACGTGATGAGAATACTTGGATGGAAATTAGGTATACTTACCATTCTGCTTGATGCGCTTAAAGGTGTGATAGTAGTTGTCCTTGTTGCACGCCTGTATAGCGGTGGTATGCCGTTTCAAAACCTTACCCCGTTTGATGATTTTACATTAGTTCAAATAATTGCCGGTATTTCGGCAGTTGTCGGACATATATGGACAATATTTGCAGGCTTTAAAGGCGGCAAAGGTATTGCCACAGCGCTCGGTATGTTATTAATAATTGTAACTATAGATATGCTTGTTGCTGTTGCTGTTTTTGCTATAGTTGTAACAGTTTCCCGTTATGTTTCTCTTGGCTCCATTTTGGCGGCTATGGCGGTTCCTCTTACTTTAATAATTAGAGAAAATATTTTTCATGTGAATATCGTAGGATACGGCACGTTACTTCCCTTTGTAATTTTTGTATCGCTGCTTGTTATTTACACTCATCGCAAAAATGTGATACGCCTTCTAAACGGCAGTGAAAGTAAAGTTAGTTTTAATAAAAACAAAACAAAATAATTATTGATGAAAATTGCGATTCTTGGCGCAGGCGGCTGGGGTACTACCCTGGCAATTTTGCTTTTTTATAACGGGCATGATGTTACCATCTGGGAGTTTAAGGCATCTTACGCACGCAAATTAAATAAAACTCGCTTAAATGATTTATTCCTGCCCGGCGTTAAAATTCCAGATGAAATAAAAATAACCCATAACCTTGATGAAGCCACGCATGATAAAAACATGATTGTGCTTGCCATGCCTTCTCAACATACACGCAGCGTAGTAAAAGAAATTAACCCCGCACTTATAAAAAATACTATTCTTATAAGTGTTTCTAAAGGAATAGAGAAAACATCGCTTCTAACAATGTCCCAAATGCTTCATGAAGAATTCCCCTCGTTTTCTACCGATCAAATTGGAGTGCTATCGGGACCAAGCCATGCAGAAGAAGTAAGCAGACGAATACCTACCGCAGTTGTAGCCGCGTCAAAATCAATAGAAACAAGCCAGGCAATACAAGCTGCTTTTATGACTTCTTACTTTAGAGTTTACGCTTCTACTGACATAGTTGGTGTGGAACTTGGCGGGGCATTTAAAAATGTTATTGCAATTGGCGCGGGCATTATAGATGGCGCAAAATTTGGCGACAACACAAAGGCTGCAATTATGACGCGCGGTATCGCCGAAATTTCCCGGTTAGGTATGGCAATGGGTGCCGAAGCAGAAACATTTGCAGGGCTCTCCGGTATGGGCGACTTAATTGTTACATGTATGAGCCGCCATAGCCGAAATCGTTTTGTAGGCGAACAAATTGGGATGGGTAAAACATTAAAACAAGTTTTAACCGCAATGGATATGGTTGCCGAAGGTGTTGAAACGAGCCGCTCCGCCTCAATGCTCGCTAAAAAATTTAAAGTGGAAACCCCAATTACAACCGAAGTATATAAAATTTTATTTGAAGGAAAAGATGCTGTTAAAGCTACAACCGATTTAATGACCCGTGATATGAAAATGGAAACGCATTAATAATTATCAAATTTTTTCGGCAATGAATTACAAACATTCGTCGACAACTCTTTACACATAAAAACTATTTTTTTTCTTACTGATGCCATACCTAATTTTGAATTCATTATAAG
>JAIOIM010000615.1 GCA_019912505.1 Ignavibacteriaceae bacterium | reverse complement strand
GCGTACAAGATTGCTTTCGGGTAACGAAGATGTTATTTATTTTAATAACAGCCCTTATACTTTAAAGAAAATAGTTATTCGTCTATACCAAGATTTTTACAAATATGGTGCAGCGCGTAATTTTGAAATAAACAAAGAAACTGTATCCGACGGAATAAATTTAACGCAGTTAAAATTTAACGACGAAAATATTGATCTTACGAATTCAAGTGCAACTAACCGTGGTAATGCTCTTTTGATTGTAAGACTGTCAAAACCTCTGTTACCTTCAACTTCAATTAATATCTCAGCAGATTGGTCGTTTGTAATTCCCAAAGGAAGTAATGTAAGAATGGGTACCTATGACTCGTCAACATTTTTTATAGCTTATTGGTACCCGCAGGTAGCTGTTTATGATGATATTGACGGCTGGGATGTTATAGGCTACAACGGCGAGCAGGAGTTTTATAACGATTTTAATAATTTTGATGTTGAGCTTACAGTACCGGTTTCAATGGGCATTTGGGCAACCGGGTTACTTCAAAATCCCGAAAGTGTTTTACAGCCTGAATATCTTAAAAGATTGCGGCAAGCAAAGGCTTCCGATGAGGTTGTTAATATAATTACAAAAGAAGATTTACAAAAAACCGTTTACATAAATTCTTCCGATAAAAATGTGTGGAAGTTTAAAGCCGAACATGTCCCAGATTTTGCATTCGGTACAAGCGACCATTATTTGTGGGATGCCTCTACATTAAAGTTGGATGATAAAAATGTTTTAATTTCAGCCGTATACATTGAAAGTTCGGAAGATTTTTATAAAGTAGCAGGCATTGCCAGAAGTGCAATTGAATATTTTTCAACAGATCTGCCAGGTGTTCCGTATCCGTACCCTTCAATGACTGTATTTAACGGAGCAGGGGGAATGGAATTCCCAATGATTGTGAATAATGGTAGTGCATCAACAGAAAACGGAACAGTCCATCTAACTTCGCACGAAATATGTCATACATATTTTCCATTTTACATGGGTGTTAATGAAAAAAAATATGCGTGGATGGATGAAGGCTGGGCAGTTATGATTCCTTTCAAATTCCAGGCAACAAACGCTGTTGGGTACGACCCCTATGCACGATATGTAAAAGCTTACGAGAGTATTTCCGGTGCCGAGTTGGAAATGCCAATGATTACTCCATCAATTCTTTTACGTTCAACCGCCTATAGAGCAGCATCATACAACCGTCCTTCAATAGCATATCAAATATTATTAGAAACACTCGGAGAGGAAGTATTTAAAACAGCTTTAAAAGAGTATATACAAAATTGGAACGGCAAACATCCTGTTCCATTCGACTTCTTTAATTCTTTTAACAAATCAACCGCGCAGGATTTAAACTGGTTTTGGAAGCCCTGGTTTTTTGAAAAAGGCTATCCTGATCTTGCGATAAAAAAAATTGATAATGGTGAAGGTGTTGTTCGTGTGCTTGTTGAAAAAGTAGGTAATATTCCAGTTCCGGTTTACTTAAATATTAAAACGGGTGAAGGGGAAGAGATTACAGTAAAAAGGTCTGCGTCTATTTGGAAAGATGGTGCAAGCGAAGTTTGGGTTGAACATGAACTGCCCGCACCGCCGCAACAGATAACAATCGGCAGTAAATATGTACCGGATGTTAATAATGAAAACAATAAACTGAAATAAAAATTAAATTCATTTAAATAAGTCGGAATCTTAAAAATGTACAATGTATAATGTACAATGATTAGTTTGAAAATGGGAAATAATAGTTTCGAAAATAAAAAGTGTATAATACTCGCAAACGGTAAGCCACCGAGGAAAAGTGTTATTCGTCATCTTTTTAAATCGGGTTACACAACTTTAATTTGTGCCGATGGCGGCGCTAATAAGGCACGAATGCTTAATCTTAAACCGGATATTATAATCGGCGATTTCGATTCCATCACGAGTGATACTATGGAATATTATTTGGACAAATCGGAAATTATCCGTATAACAAGTCAAGATGACACCGATGTAGAAAAGGCTTTAAAGTGGGCAATAAAAAATAAATATACGGAAGCGGTTTTGATTGGCGCAACGGGGGACAGGCTAGACCACACACTTTGTAATCTCGGTATTGTTATAAAGTTTTTTGAAAAGATAAAAATAAATCTTATCGCAGAGCTTTCGATTTTAATTCCGTACACCGGAAGTATTGAAATAAAAACTATTTCAGGGGAAACAGTATCACTATACGGTTTTAATAAAAAAACAAAAATAAAAACCAAAGGGCTAAAGTATCCATTAGACAATGAAGCACTCCCATTCGGCACACGCGAAAGTACAAGCAATGTGGCAGAGGGTGAAAGTGTAAAATTGAAAATTAAAGGTGGAATTATTTTTGTAATTCGCCAATTTGATGTTTTGAAAAATAATGATCTCATTTAGTCTTGCCGATATATCAATAATTATTTTATTTTTTGTAGCAGTCGTTCTCATCGGATTCATATCAGGGAGAAAAACCGGAAGCAGCGCTGATGATTATTTGCTCTCCGGCAGAAAAGTCGGACTGTTTCTTTTTGTACTTACAAATGTTTCAACCTGGTACGGTGGAATTTTGGGCGTGGGGGAGTTTACTTACCGTTATGGTTTGGTTAGTTGGTTTACGCAGGGTTTACCGTATTACCTTTTCGCATTTATTTTTGCAATATTTTTCGCGGGTAAAATTCGCAAAGCATCATTGTTTACTATCCCCGATAAACTGTCGGAAGTTTACGGCAAGCCTGTTGGGTTAATATCGGCAGTGCTTGTGTTCGTGCTTGTTTCCCCCGCGCCTTATTTGTTGATGACGGCAAATCTGCTGACTCTTTTTTTTAACATCGGGATAATTGCAGCCCTTATTATTTCGTTAGTTATCTCGATCTCTTATCTTTTCTACGGCGGGTTCCGTTCTAATATTTATAC
>JAIOIM010000065.1 GCA_019912505.1 Ignavibacteriaceae bacterium | reverse complement strand
CAAAGCATTGACTGGGTTTTTATAAAGAACGGCTGCGAAAAAATATTTAAAATAGTTGATCAAATTTCAATAGAAATTAGTTCGGTAGAAAAATAAATGTTTGTAATTATAGGTTTAGCAATTGTTACTGTATCTGTTGTTGCCGGTTTTTTAATGGCGGGCGGAAATCTTGTTTTACTCTTACAATGGTCAGAATTTGTAACTATAGGCGGCGCTGCAATTGGTAGTGTAATTATCGCATCCCCAATCAGTACGCTAAAAAAAATTGGTACAGCACTTCCAAAAATATTTACTTCGCACGGTTACAGCAAGCAGGATTATCTAGAACTTTTAAAATCGTTTAACGATCTTTTTCTTGTTGCCCAGCGCGATGGACTTTTGGCAATTGAAAAGCACGTTGAAAACCCGGAGGAAAGTGACATACTGGGCACTAATGAAAAGTTTATAAAAAACGAACAAATAAAAACCTTCTTTTGCGATACAATGAAAATTATGCTTACCGGCGGCGTTCCTCCGCACGAACTCGAATCGTTGATGGAAGTGGAAATTGAAACATTTGAAAGTGAAGAAAGACCTGCAACCCATGCGGTTGAAAAAGTTGGCGATGCACTGCCTGGCTTAGGAATTGTTGCCGCCGTGCTTGGTATTATTGTAACAATGGGCTCAATTGGCGATGGCGCAGAAGCGGTTGGACATCATGTGGCAGCAGCTTTAGTAGGCACGTTTCTCGGTGTGCTTCTTTCCTATGGTTTTGTAAACCCCATTGCTTCCAATATGGGGCATATGATTGAACACAAAGTACGTTTTATGCAAACAATAAAAGCATGTATAATTGCTTATGCTAAAGGCAACCCGCCTATTATTGCTGTAGAAATTGCAAGAAGAACGATTTTCTCGGATGCGCGTCCTTCATTCGGCGAGCTTGAAAACTTTATTAGAGGCAAAGCTTAAAATGGCTGATGAAAACGGAACCCCGATAATAGTTAAAAAAATTAAAAAAGCAGGCGGACACCACGGCGGCGCGTGGAAAGTTGCATATGCCGATTTTGTTACTGCAATGATGGCTCTATTTATTGTGCTTTGGGTTTTAAGCCAGGATGATGCAACAAAAGAAGCCGTTTCGAGATATTTTAAAGACCCGATTGGTTTTTCTGCCCTTGGCAAAAATGTATTTCCCGGTGTAGCTCATATCAACGATCCGGAAGGCACGGCTGATGCAGAACGCGAACTAGAAAAAGATAAATTAAAAAATATGGGAGATAAAATATTAGCCGAAATGTCGAACAATCCTGAATTCAAGGAAATGAAGGATCAGATAGAGATAGAATTTGTAGATGAGGGGATGCGTATTGAAATAATAGACTCGGCAGAAGATATATTTTTTGAAATTGGAACAGCTACGTTAAAACCGAGCGCACAGGTATTGTTAAGAAAAATGGGTGATCAATTTGCAATACTCCCGAATAATATTATTGTTGAGGGGCATACTGACGCACGACCGTTTTTAAGTAAAGGAACTGCTTACTCAAATTTTGCCCTTAGTTCCGATAGAGCAAACTCAGCGCGCCAGGCTTTAGTTTCGGGGCAGCTAATGGAGGCGCATATTGAAGAAGTACGAGGCTATGCAGATAGAAAACTGAGAGATAAAACAGACCCTTATAGTGTAGTAAACAGAAGAATCAGTATCATTGTAAAATATAGTAAATAGCAGATATATGGAAAAAAGTGTAATAATTGTAGAAGACGATCCTTTTTCACAGGATTTTTATAAGTTCATCTTTCGTAAAGCAGGCATCAATCATAAAATAATGGAAGATGGTGACCTTTTGATGGATACACTTCGGGCAGATAATATCGGGCTTGTAATAATGGACATCAATTTAAAGAATACTTATCTTAAAGGTGAAAAAACCGATGGTATCCGGCTAACCAGATTTATAAAAGATGATTTAGGTCTTCAGAATATCCCGGTAATACTTGTTACCGCTTATTCTCCAAACCTTAGCGATAATAAGTTTCTTGAGGAAAGCAAAGCTGAAGATTATATTACAAAGCCAATTTTGGATTTTAATGCCTTGATTACAAAAGTAAACGGCTACTTGATGAACTAATGGAAAAGTATAACGTACTCATAGTTGAAGATGAAAAAGATACAAGCTTTATACTCAACAAGCTTTTAACAAAAAACGGGTATGAAGTTGTAGTTGCACATAACGGGCAGGAAGCACTGGAGGTGTTAAAAAATTATCTTCCAAAAATAATTCTTGCCGATTGGACTATGCCGGTTATGGATGGACTTGAATTGTGTAATATCTTAAAAGCTGACGAAAAATATAAACTTATTTATTTTTTAATGTTAACCGCCCGTGCTTTATTAAAAGACCGTATTACAGGGCTTGATGTTGGCGCCGATGATTTTCTTGTAAAACCAATTGAAAACCAGGAACTGCTTGCCCGAATCAGAACCGGTATCCGGATTCACAATCTGCAAAACGAATTAAAGAATGTTGAACATGATAAAGCTATAGTTGAAATGGCGTGTACGATAGGGCATAAAATTAATAATCCCCTCAGCAGCTTAATAATGTCTGTGCAAAACCTTCAGGAAGAACTTGAGCAGCAGCAGCAAAATTCTTTTAAAGACGATTTAATCGTCATCAAAGAATCGATTGAAAGAATAAAAGTTCTTGCCAACGACTTGATACACCTGCAAAACCCGGAAATGACAGATTACTCCGGTTCAAATAAAATGTTAAAATTAGACTAACTAAAAAACCCCTCTAAATTTTTTCTATAATTCTTCGATAATAAGTTGAGGTATTCTATATGCTCGGCAGAATTACAAACATATCGACGAATCCCGATTTTAAGCAGTCTCGCAAATCGCAAGACTTTGGGAAATATTTTAGCGGCTCGCATACGCATAATACCGGTATTCATGATTCTGTTACGCTATCACCGGCGCTTTTGTTTTTAAACGAAATAAAGTGGCACTTGAAAGACATTAATCAGACACAAAGCGAAAAGATGCTGTTAGTTTTTCAGGCTGCCAGTTTTGAGTTTAGTACTACCGTAGATTTGATTAACATCAATTACCTTGATAAATTAGAATACGATGTGTTAAAGGAGCGGGAACTAAACGACGGCTTTACAAAAGCTCTTGCCCGTTTTTCGGTAAAAATAAACCCGAATAGTTTTGAAGAATTAGAGAACATCATTTTATTCAGGGGATTTAATAACCTGTTCGATAGATTATTTTTGCTCGATATGGATTGCGAACTGGATGCTTCCGAAAGCAAAGTAATAGATAACCTGCTTGATGGTATAGACGGAGAAATCCGTTATGAATTTAACTATATCAACAGCGGGGTTTTAACTTTTATTGAAAAATTAAAAGGAATAAATATTCCTCGGTTTAAACCATTAGCCGATGAAAATGGCAACTTAGTTACTTTATTAAAAATAAAAACATCAAATGCTGAAATACTTAAACCTGAACGAACTGCTGCAAAAAGAATACTCTGAGGAAGGAAGCGCCGCTGCGGGGCTTACCGATACAAGCCCGCTTGTGCTTGTAGATTCATCGTGCAAAATTATATATGGCAATTTATCTTTCAAAAATCAGTTCAGATTAGAAGAAGGGGATAATTTTGTTGCGTTAAAAACCGAACCGAATATTGTTTTCACAGTTCTGGCATTTGCCGAAAGCCAATATGAAAATTTGCGATTCGACTTAAATGTAAAGCGACCGGGCGGCAACACATTTGAGGGGAACTATTATGCAGATATTTCACGAATAAAAATTGAAAAACAAGAATACTTTTCCCTTTATTTTACCTCGCTTGAAGTAAACCACAAGCTTGAAGACCAGGTAAACAATCTTCATTTTGCGCTTGAGTATGGTAAAATACCGGTTATGATTTTAAGCGACAGCGGAAAGGTTAGTTATTGTTCAAAATCGTTTGAAAAAATTCTTAGTAAAAATATCGACGAAGTTTACAATATAAATGTAACCGAAGTTATGTCGGAATATTTATCGAATGAAGACCTGATAAAATTTCAAGAAGCTATTGTTGAAGCGCGTACATGGTCGAGATCAATTACATGTATGGAAGAGTGGGGAACGCCAAGTTACCGCGATCTTCAGCTATCGCCCGTAAAACGGGAGAGCACAGATAACGTAAACTTTATTTTAACCGCTTCCGATATTACTCATTATGTGCTTAAAAACCTTATTATAAAAAGGTCGGAAGAACGATTAAAATTACTTATCAATAATATATCCGATCATCTGCTGATTATAAAATACAAGCGCGGCGGCTACCTTTTTGAAACTGCCAACGATAACTTCTGCCAGACATTTAATGTTGACCGATTTGCCGCACACAATAAAAATATTGTATCAGTTTTGCAGCCCAAACTTTTTCAAAAATTAACCGAAGTGTTTAACCAGTTTGAGTCTAAACCGCAGTTCTATTTTGAGTGCGAAAATAAGGAGAACGAGTTAAGACACTTTGGCGTTAAAGTTACCTTTATAGATGATAAGCCTGATAATGACCGTTATTATATTATAAGTTTTAAAGATATAACCGACCAGATGCTTTATCAGCAGCAACTAAAAAGAGCATTTGAAAAAGAGAATCATCTAAACCGGTTAAAGACAAGTTTTATTGAAAATATGTCGCACGAAATACGCACACCGTTTAATGCAATAATGGGCTACTCGGAAATTATAGACGAATGCCTTTACTCCGAAGACTATCAATCAATTCAAGAAATATCTCATTCAGTAAAAGATGTGCTTCAGCGAATATTAAATTTGTTCAACAATATTGTTGATGTATCGCAGGCAGAGTCGCAAGATCTTGAAATTAAAAAAAGCAGGGCTGATGTAAATAGTGTAATAAGAAATATTTATAAAAAGAAACATTCCGAAGCAGAAGCAAAACACATTCTGCTAAATTTGGAGTTTAACAGCCCGGATTTAATATTGGATACCGATGAAGTAAAACTTGAAAAAATTATAACTGCCCTGCTTGATAATGCAATAAAATATACCGACTGCGGGGGTGTAACAATCAGTACCAAAAAACACGAAACTGAGACAATAATAATTGTTTCAGACACAGGCAGCGGGATGGATGCAAAAGTTATATCGCGCCTGCTTGAGCCGTTTGGACAGGAAGAAGAAGGTTACACTCGAAATTTTCAAGGAGCCGGACTTGGTTTAACTATTGCTTACAGGTTTACTAAAGCACTTGGCGGCAATTTTGATATTAACAGCGAAAAGGGATTGGGTACAACAATTATTTTAAGTT
This sequence comes from Ignavibacteriaceae bacterium, assembly GCA_019912505.1. Classification (GTDB taxonomy): domain Bacteria; phylum Bacteroidota; class Ignavibacteria; order Ignavibacteriales; family Ignavibacteriaceae; genus CG2-30-36-16. The sequence goes on along the minus strand of JAIOIM010000065.1, from coordinate 544 downwards.
TCCCCGGTTAGAAATAACCTATTAACTAACCTACCGCAAAAAAAATTCTAATTGCCGCACTCTTTAAGAGATGTTTCAGTATTCAAACAAAACCGTTTAAACGGTTTATGTTTGGCATTGCCGCTCTCTTTAGTCGATTGATTAAAACATTCGCGCCCCAACTTATTACCGTTCGCTTTAGCGAACGGAATAGGGCGCACACGCACACGAGGGCTTCAGCCACATTGCGGGTTATTGATGCGGCTAAAGCCGTGGGTGTTGCTTTTGTTTTTATAGTCCGTTCCCTCAAGTGAACGGTAATGGGGAGAAGCCTATGCTTGTTATTAACACCTCGATTAATCGAAGTGTTAATGAACTCTCACTCAAGAATTAAACCGCCTAACCTGTGCGCCGCGGAGTAACGGTTTACAACCTTTTTAGAGCCGACTCATAAATAAAATTATTCAGATTGTTTCAGCAGAACTCACCCTGCCCTCTCTTAACAAGAGAGGGTAAAAGCTCAGCATTACAAACTTGTTTTTGTTTCCTTTATCTTGGCAGAAAT
>JAIOIM010000614.1 GCA_019912505.1 Ignavibacteriaceae bacterium | reverse complement strand
TATTTTAAATGAAACTATTTTTTTTGCACACGCTTTTACTGCATACGATGTTTTGTTCTTCATTTTTATTTCTTCAATTTTCACTTCTTCAAGTGTAACCCGTTCAACTTTTAAAATATTAAAAGATGATTTAACAATACCATTTACTTCCTCATCGGTAGGATTATATAAACGGAGCAGGTAACAATTATTTTTATCATCTTCACACTTCTTAAATGATGAAAATATTATTTCTTCATTATCGATTGTAATAAATGAACTGGTTGGATTTAGTTTACCATCTGCTTTTCCCGATTGAAAAAGCCTGATTGAGTTGTTAAAATTTAACGCTTCTTTATAAACATTTCCGGTTTGCCAATTACCTGCGTGAGGATAAAATGCAAAATGATAATTCTGTTCCCCAAGGCATTGAGAACCTTTTTGATGTGAGTAATCTTCAACCGCGCTGGGAGAGATTATAAATTTAAAACCGCGCAATAAAGTAACGGCTAATGTTCTTTTTTTATCTTCAAGAACCTCATACTCTTTTAATCCATCGACCAAAATAGCAGCACCAAAGTTATCATCGGAAACATCAACAAATTGATGCATTGGGTAATCGTACATCGGCTGCTCCACCCAGTCGTGGGAATCTATATGCTTTATCGGGCGTTCAACAACGTCAAATTGTCCCTCACCGAATGAACAAACAGCCTTTGTTCCCGTAGGAAACAATATTCGTAATCGGTGGCTTTCGGCGGTGTTATTTACTTTTACATTAAATTCAATATGTCGCGATGTTTTGGAAAGTGAAACGGTCACAGAGATTCTAACACTAACTCGCTTACCTTTTTTCTTAATTCTCCCATCGAGATTTTGAGGTATTTGTAATCTCTGTTTTATTAAAACTGAAGAATATAGATTTCCGTTTTCAACAATTTTTATTTCGGGCGAAGAATCAAGCGAATTAAAAAAAGGCTTAACCGGAGTATTTACCCAGGCAGTGCCTGCCTCTCCTTCATCGTAAAAATAGCCGATGTTGTTGAATAAATTGCCGGTTAGTTTGTCTTTTATTTTTAGAGTTCCATTTTTATTTATTTTCACTCTCAGAAAATCATTTTCGAGTGAGGCAGTTCCTTTTTGCAGCCTGCCTATATTTTTATTCGATGCTGCAGACTTTTTATCCGGCACCACATTGTATACCTTATAACCGAATTTTGGAACTCCCGTTAAATGAAGAAAACATTCATACCGTTTCATCTTAAAAAACATCGGTCGGTCGGTCATCTGTTCAACCACAGGTTCAAAATATTTTGATGAGATAAACTGAACTTCTTCTTTGTTCCCTTTTTCGTCAAATAAATTTAAACTGCCCTTATCAAAATCGATAGGAATATCGATATACGCTCTAACAACTTCATCTCTAACATACTGATTTGGATTTATTGCAGTTATAAAAATAGGTTTAAATTGACTGGCTGAGTTTTTGGAAAAATTAAATCCAGACATATTTAAATTTACCGCTAAATGTTTGCATGCTCGTTCAAATACACCTTTAGCAATTTCAATTGTATGTTTATATCTGCACAACATATCTTCATGAATTTCATCAAGCGAGCAGCCGCCAATTGAATCGTGAGCTGAGTTTTGAACAAGATTATTCCATGCAGTATTAATATATTCATCGTTATTATCGTAACCCAGTAAACCTGCTACCGAGTTGAACGGCTCTGCATAAAACTGCACCCAGCGTTCCGCATCAAAATTTATTTGCTTTAGAAACATGCGTGCCGAGGTTGTATATCCATACATGTTTCCGCTGCGGTTATCGTATTGGGCGCTTCTTCTTTCACCTTTAACTATGGGTAAGTTAGGAATATCAACATCTTCTTTTAACAGTTTTGCATACTCAGAAAGAGTACTATGCCTTACATCTAATTCCGGAAAGATTTTCTTTATATCGTTTATAATCTGTACAGTTTTTATATTCGGTCCACTTGAATCATGCCCCTCCATCCAAATTACGTGAGCAGTTGTAAAATCATCTGCCTGATCTTTAATGATTGCTTCAACCTGCTGCTTTATATTTTTTTTGTAATAGTTGTTAAAAGGAGCAGGTATAAAATAATCATCATCGTACTGGTGTTCATCAGCAAAATGAAAAGGAGTACCGCCTTTGTTCCAGTTATATTCAACATCAGTAAATCCTTCATTGTGGATGACCGGACGATAAATATAAAAATAAAAATTGTAGCGCGGCATAGTAGAAAAACGGGAAGTAAGTGATTTTGTGCCGTCAGCACCTTCCCAAATAAACTCCGCTTGTTTTGATTCAAGGGAGTTGACACCGCGATAAAACATAATTACATCAATACCAAACTCTTTATAAA
>JAIOIM010000613.1 GCA_019912505.1 Ignavibacteriaceae bacterium | reverse complement strand
CGGAACAGAAAATATGATTTATACAACGCCGTTTGTTGTGTTCGGGATATTCAGATATATGTATCTTGTATACCTTGTTGAAAAGGGAGAAAACACATCTGAAATAATGATTACTGATTTTCCGATGATTATTAATCTTGTCTTTTATATATTGACAACAACATTTATAATTTATTCAAAAGTATGAATCAACGACAGACATACATAGCAATTTTATTTTTGATGATAGCCTGCTCTATTAATTTTGGCTGTTCTACCTGCAAATTGCAAAACGAAAACCCAAAGATTGATATAACCACCAGCGAGATGAGTATTTGGTTAGATCTTATGCCGGGCGGACCAGCAAGGTTCCATTTTGCAGGTGCAGTGCAGATAAAAAATAACACACAAGATGAAGTGGAAAATTTTGAACTTTCAGAAGTTGTTGTAAAAAGCGATGATCTTATTTTATACCGTATTTCTCCCGAAAGTGATTTTCCCCTAAAAATAAAATTAGAAGCCGACGGAGAAGATGAATTAAAATTTTACTCCCCTCAAAATATTAAAGCTGGTCCGCAGTTAAATAAAATTGATTCATTAAATGTAATCTTAAAATTTTCTACCAAACAAAACGAGCGATCATTTGACGCCGGGAAATTTAAGTTGGACCGTACATATTAAATGAGTGATGTTGTAATTTTAATATTGTTAATAGTTTTAAGCGGATTTTTTGCAGCATCCGAAATGGCTTTTGTGGTTGCCAACAAGCTGAAGATAGAATTACGTGCAAGAAAAAATAACATTCCTGCAAAATCAGCACACTTTTTTTTGCAAAACTCACAACACTTCTTCTCAACAATTTTAATTGGCAACAATGTTGTAAACATCGCTTTCGCATCGATGAGTACAATATTTCTTTTTCGTACATTTGGTATGGGCGATGGGTCGATTCTAATAATTTCTACTGTTGTTATTTTGTTATTTGGCGAATTGATTCCCAAATACTTTTCAAGGGAAATTGCCGATAGTGTTCTGCTCACAGCTTCAATTCCTCTTAGGATTATCTCTTTTGTATTTTATCCGTTTATAAAAATTACTTCATCTCTTTCAAGTTTTTTAACACAGTTTTCAAGTGCAACCGAAGAAAGTATAAGCAGCCTTTTCAATCGTGAAGACATTGAAACTCTCGTAAAAGAAGGTCACGAAGCCGGTGCGGTTCATCAAAGCGAAAAAGATATAATTAGCCGGGTCTTCGATCTTGGTGAGCAGCGTGTTTATGAGGC
>JAIOIM010000612.1 GCA_019912505.1 Ignavibacteriaceae bacterium | reverse complement strand
GAATATTGTTCTTCAATCTGAGTTCAAAAAAACACCTCTTGCCGTTCAGAAAAAAATAAAAAAGAAACTGCAACCCGCACCCCAAAGAAACTATTTTTCTTTAAATCTTTTCCCCACTTTTTTAAATCGCCCGGTATTGGCAATCGGTTCGGCTTTTGCGGTTATGATTGCAATCGTACTACTTCTTTTTAATCCCACACCTCAAATGAGTAACTCGGATTTTATGCAGGAACAGTTTGGCAATGATAATATGTTTGTTCAGGCTCAAAACAATTTCCAAAATTTACTATCCGGCAAACTTGAGCCACAATTAACCACAGAAAATGAAGAAGAAATAAAACAATTCTTTTATGCTGAGGGGGTAAAATATAATACAATTATTCCAAGATTAGATAATTATAAACTCGTTGGAGCAGTAGTATCGGAAAACCATGGTGAAAAATTTGCACATCACATATATGCCGATGCAGAAGGGCACATTGTTTATCTTTTTCAGGTTGATGAATTATATATTGATGAAAATAAAATATTAAAACTTACTAGCGATTTACACGCTTACATTGATAACGGCAATTGCTACTGCTGCAGTAATAACGGAATTGCAACATTGATGAAAAAAGTCGGGCATAATGTGTTTGCCGTTGTAGCAAATTTACCGGCAGAAAAATTAGAAAATAAATTTTGTAACATTTAATGAGGTTCTTGTATGTTTAAAATAAAGAATATTCTTTTACCGACCGATTTCAGTCAGCTTTCCTTGACAGCGGCAGAATATGCCGTTGCCCTTGCAATACAATATGGCGCCAAAGTTCATATACTGCATGTAATCGAAAAAACACCTCCTATTTTAGCAATTCGCTCTTTAGACCTTTCCGAAGATAAAATAAAAAGAAGCATCTTAAATGACGCAAAAAATAATCTTGATGAAGCAGTCGCTAAAGTAAAAAAGGGCAAAAAAGTTTTAATCGAACCCGTCATAAAAAAAGGTATTGATTATCTGGAGATAGTAAAGTACTCTAAGGACGAAAAGATTGATGTAATAGTTATTGCTACACACGGACGAACCGGTATTTTGCATACTTTGATAGGTAGTGTAGCCGAAAAAGTAATTCGTTTTGCAAAATGCCCGGTTTTAGTAATTACACCGCCGGAAACAAACAAAAAGTAAAGGCTTGATAATTCTTTCGCTTATAATTATATTTACTGTCCGTTTATTCGATTTAAAGGAATTTTAAATGGCTCGAACCAAAAATATTGAAGCTTTTTGCAGTAATTGTAGTTTGACAAGGAAGATGGAGATTACCGGGGAGTTATCCGGTGAGGAAAACCAGAATAAACGTTGGGCTAAGTGTAAAAAATGCAAGCAGACAATGGTAATCGACCTCATCGAGGACGTGAAAGAAACTAAACCTTCTCTGGAAGGAATTGAACCCGATGCTTCCGATTATTCACCGAAAAAAACATTTTCTGTCGGTGATGCCATTTACCATAAAGAATGGGATGATTATGGGAAAGTGGTAGCGAAGGAAGTTTTGGCAAACGGTAGAAGTTCTATTGCTGTAGAATTTCAAAAATCGGGGTTAAAAAAATTAATAGAGTCATTAAACCAATAAACAACCGTAGAGAGAGGTGACTAGATTTGGTTGGTATCAGTGTAGGCGATAACGAATCTATCGATAAAGCTCTTAAGAGATTTAAGAAAAAATACGAAAGATCCGGAGTTCTGAAAGAGTTCAAAAAAAGAACATTTTTTGTAAAGCCTTCCATTAAAAAAAGAATGGAAAAGCTGAAGGCTGTGAGGAGAGCTCATCGCCTGGATCAGAACGATTAGAATTAAAAACCCCTCTTTCGAGGGGTTTTTTTTATCATTCTAAGTGAAGTTCTGGCGCCGACTTCTTGTCGTCAATCTTCTTAAGATAATTTTTCTCAAGATGTTCCGTAATTATTTTGTAAGCATCATCTACATTGTTGCAAAATGAAAATACTTTCATATCATTCGGACTTATCACCGCATGATCGATTAAAGCCTGGAAGTTGATTACTTCGTTCCAATATTTTTCATCATACAAAACAAGCAAAAGTTTTTTTCTCATTTTTTCTGTTTGGATTAAAGTTAACATTTCAAATAACTCGTCCATTGTACCAAAGCCGCCCGGAAAGCATATTAAACACTTAGCAAGATAAGCAAACCAGAATTTTCGCATAAAAAAGTAATGAAACTCAAAGCTCAAATCGTTAGTAACATACTTGTTTACAAATTGCTCAAACGGAATGCTAATGTTTAACCCGATTGAATAACCTCCTGCCTGTTTTGCTCCCTTGTTTGCTGCTTCCATTATGCCGGGTCCGCCGCCGGTACATATCATAAAACGATAACCTTTTGTAGGAAGATTTAATGCCCATTCAGTAAGTTTTTTAGAAAGCTGAACAGCATCTTCGTAATACTTCGACATCTCAAGATGATGTTGCGCGCCTCGAAGTTCCTCTGCAAATTTGGGATGCTTTTTGGGATCAAGCGTTTTAAATTTATTTACTTCTGCCATAGCATCTTTACGCGATTTTAACCGTGCCGAACCAAAAAACACAACGGTATCCTGTATTTCATG
>JAIOIM010000064.1 GCA_019912505.1 Ignavibacteriaceae bacterium | reverse complement strand
ACCATGCACTAAACGATCGCGAAAAGAACATACTTCGTTATGTTATTCAACAATTTGTACTTACGGCAACTCCCGTAGGTTCGAGAAACATAACAAAAAAGTATCACCTCGGCATTTCTCCGGCAACGGTTAGAAATATTATGTCCGATCTTGAGGATTCGGGATTTATAGACCACCCGCATACTTCTGCCGGAAGAATACCGACAGATAAAGGATACCGGTTTTACGTTGATTCACTTATGGATTTGCAGCTGATTGGGAAACAAGAGCGGAATTTAATTCATCGGGAACTTGAAGCGCAGCCTTTGGAGACCGACGAACTCTTAAAAATAGTATCCACACTTTTAAGCAATATTACACAACAGCTTGCGTGTGTAACTTACCCACGTTTAGAAACCGGAGTGCTTGAAAAACTTCAGCTTGTCAGTTTATCTTCAACCAAACTGCTTGTTGTAATAAGTATAAAAGCCGGTCTTGTAAAAACAATTACAATTGAACTGGCAACCGGAATCGCCGAATCAAAACTTGAAACAATACAGCAGATATTAAATGAAAGGTTGAGCGGCTTAACCTTTAAAGAAATACGGACAACTTTTAGAGATAGATTTACAGATGTAAATGAAAACCAGCGCGCGGTTATAAGATTGTTTTACGATTCTGTGGATAAAATTTTTAATGAAAATACCGACAGCGATAAGATTATGATTACCGGCGCTAAAAACGTAATAAAGCAGCCTGAGTTTGAAGAATCGAATAAGTTTCAATCGGTAATTGAGTTAATCGAAGACAAAGACATCATCATACATATTGTTGATAAATCGGAACAAAAAAAGAGCGAAAACGTTTTTATCTCAATTGGCAGCGAAAATGATAATTCAAAGTTATCTGAGTATAGTTTTGTAAGCAAAAAATATAACCTTGGCGATACTTCCGGTACACTCGGTATAATTGGTCCAAAACGAATGGATTATGATAAAGTTGTTGCAATTGTAAATTACGTTTCAAAAATACTTACTGAACTTTTAAAAAATGAAAAGAATTAATGAGGAGAAAATGAGCAAAGAAAAAAATAAAAAAGAGAATGAGAAAAAAAATGAGTCGGATGAAACAAAGGGAAAAA
>JAIOIM010000611.1 GCA_019912505.1 Ignavibacteriaceae bacterium | reverse complement strand
GTGCTGAATAAATATCGCGTTGAATTCTTTGAGGGGAATCGGAACGAAGTGAATAATAGTGTGAAAGTGTATTAACTGTATCGTGAGATAAATAATCAAATTTCAAATCAAAGTCATCATAAAATCTATCAGACGGAACAGTAGAACGAAACCATGCGTATCTATCTTGATCAATCTTAAAGGCAGTCGTCATATGCTGTGCATTCCTAATCATGGCAATCGGAATATCGCCGACAAACACAACTCCTTCCAATACGGGCTTCAAGGAATAAAGTTTTAGTATTTCATTTTTTACATCATCCGGAGTTTTCCAATCGCTGTAAACTACATAAGCAGAAAGACCGTCTTTTTCTACGGCGTTTTTGTAATTAAGAATAGCCTCTTTACAATTGTCGAAAGTCTTTGCATCTGCAAAAATTGCAAACGATGTTGATTGGTTTACATCCGGTTTTAAAATTTCAACCTGTGCAAAATTAACCCCGGGTAATACTATTAAAAACAAAAGAAAGTATTTAAGCTTTAGTAACATTTTATATCCTTATTTAGAAATTATTAAATTTAACAGAACGCTGTAGCTGTCTTAAAACTACTTGAGCAAAATCATTTTATTTGCGGCTACAAAATCACCCGCCTTTAATTGGTAGAAATAAATTCCGCTTGCAAGCTGCTTTTTATTTGTACTGCTATAAGAGTCAAAAAGTATTTGATGTTTACCTGCCGCCATATCTTTATTAATTAACTCCGCAACTTCATTTCCTAATACATCATAAATTTTTAATGTAACATGAGCAGTAACAGGCAGGTTGTATTTAATAAGGGTTGAAGGATTAAACGGATTTGGATAATTTTGATAAAGAGTAAATCCTTTAACTGTATTCATATCTTTTACGCCTAAAATTGTCGGTTCACCGATTATATATCCGGTTGATGTTCCGAAAAAAGCTTTTCCGCTTTCAGTAATAGCCGAAGAATAAAGATAGTGCTGACCAACAAGAGACGTATCCACGCTCCATGTAGTTCCAAGGTCAGTTGTTTTTAATATTGTTCCATCAAAAAGACCAATGTAACCAAGCGTATCGGCGGAAAATGCAATTGTATAAAATGATGAATCAATACCATTCACGCCGTGATCCATATAATTCCAGTTTAGTCCTTTGTCATTAGTAATGCAGATAAATTTATCACCTATCGCAATTGCCCTATCTCCATCTATTCTAGCAACTCCTTCAAAATCCTTTAAACTAAAAGCAGAGGGAAAATTATTCAAAGTCGCCGGATTCCAAGTAGCACCGCCGTCAGTTGTTCTTTGAGTATACATATCAGGTCCTAAAATAATAGCTGTCGATGCATCAAAAGCCACTATACCTCCTGAGATATAACCGGGTCCGGCAAATACCTGCGCTTCACTCCAGTTATCCCCGCCGTCAGATGTTTTATAAACATGATATTCACCATAATCATTTTGACTAAACCAGGCATACCCATTATCATCATCCCCGAAGCTAATACCTCCGACAAGATTTCTGGCTGAAGGAGAAACCGGGTTTAGAACGGTTTGCCAAGTAGTGCCAATATCAGTGGTTTTTACTATATGATGATTTTCTTTTAATACAAATCCGGAGCCATTGTTTAAAAAGACCATTGCTCCTGAGTTGTTCTTGCCGGTGTTTGAAAAATAATTCCACAAGTTACCTGTTCCGTCTTCGCTGATATAAAAATCGCCGTTGCGGGTTACAGCATAACCTTTACCATCGGCAAAAGAAATAGCATTAATAGATGAAGGAGCTTTTGCAGGAAGAAGCTGCCATGTTGTTCCGAAATCAGTTGAAATAATTAAATGTGATGAAGTTCCAAGAGCATAAATTAAATCCCCTACTCCGGAAATATTTTGTAATCCGAATGCGAAATCTTCAACTTTGTTTGTCCACGTCTCACCTCCGTCGGTAGTATTTACAACGAATGCTTTGCTAAAACCATCACTCCCAATTCCAATTCCGTCAGTGGCGTTTTTAAAATATGCATCTTTCACTCTGTCATAAACTCCTGCAAACGACTGGTTTTTCTTAGCCCATGTTATTCCGCCGTCAGTTGATTTATAAGCAGGCACAATAACACCGGAGAATTCATTTCCTTCACCGATTGTAACCACTTCGGTTGGACTTAAAAACTTTACAAATTTCAAATCGCGGAAAAAATTATCGCTTATCGGGGTTGAGTATGTCCATGTTTCTCCAAGATCGGTTGTGTATTTTTCAATATCTTTTTTATCACCAACAATTACACCGGAGTTTCCGTTAAAATCAATATCGTACCATCTGCGGTTTGTTGTTCCAACCAATGAATCTTTCACTACCCAGGTATCTCCGCCGTCAATAGTTTTTAGAAGATAAGACTGTTTTAATTTACCAGTTACGATAAACCCTGTGTTTTGGTCAACAAATTTTAGTACATCGCACAGACTTAAAGCAACGTGTGGAATTACCGAAGCAAAAGAGTTAGCCGACCAGCTTATTCCTCCGTCAGTTGTTTTTAATATTATTCCGTTCAATGTTGTGCACCAGCCGTAAGAAGCATCAACGAAAAAAGTTTTCACAATATCTTCAGTTATTCCTGAAGACTGCTCTGTCCAATTTTGCCCGCCATCCGAGGTAAAGTATATAATCCCATCGTTGCCCACCATCCAGCCGGTATTTACATCGATAAAAGTAATATCGCGCATAATTTCTTTAAAGTCGGGGCTGCTAAGAATTTGTAGATTCTGAGCAAAACTGTACATAGACAAGCACATTATTAGCATTATTATTTTTTTCATATTGGACTCCTTAAAGATTAAAAAACTTTTATTCGGTATTCTAAGGTTGAGTTAAAGTTGTTTCTTTTTTCACCGCTGAAAGCAGAGCCTGATTTAGGTTTGCTTAATTCATAATCGAGATAGATTAGTAGCGTGCCGCCGAATAGTTGATCGAACTGTGATGTAATTGAAAACATATGTCTGGTAAATGCTGTTTTTAGGTATAAGATATCAAACTGCCTGTAATTATTAAAATAGTTAGAAGGAGTAGTAATTGCCAGTGAACTTTCGGGTTGGTTCTTTATAATAAATCCATAAGCAAAAAGCGTTGAGATATTATC
>JAIOIM010000610.1 GCA_019912505.1 Ignavibacteriaceae bacterium | reverse complement strand
GTATTTTCCCTCTACCCAGAATAAATCTATTAATAAAATTTACACCTGATTTAAGCAGTAGAATTGGCGGCGGAATAGGGTACAAAATCCCTTCAATATTTACAGAAAAATCAGATGAACTGGCTTTCAGAAATATTCTGCCGATTGATAAAGAGATATTGAATGCAGAAAAGTCATACGGCTTTAACTTCGATATAAATTATAGGGCAATCCTTTTTAACGAACTTGTGTTTTCATTCAACAATCTGTTCTTCTATACAAGAATCTCAGATCCACTTTTTATTGAATATCATCAAAACAGTAATCTATTTGAATATATGAATTTCAACGGATTTAACGATACTAAGGGGGTTGAAACAAACATAAAACTTTCTCTCGACCATTATAATTTTTTTGTAGGTTATACATTTACCGATGCTAAAACTCATTCAATGGGTTCATCATCAAACTTCCAGCTTACTCCAAAACACAGACTTGGTCTTGTTCTTATTTATGAGATACACGATAACTTGAGAATAGGATTGGAAGCATATTATACCGGGAATCAGACTTTAAGCAGCGGTATTAACGTAACCGATTTTTGGATTAATGGATTAATGATTGAAAAGAGATTTGATAAGCTCATTTTGTTTTTGAATTTTGAAAATATATTTGACACCAGGCAATCTAAATATGGAGCAATGTTTACGGGATCACCGGACAATCCAAATTTTGTTGAAATATATGCGCCCACTGATGGAAGAATTATTAATGGCGGAATAAAACTTAGTTTGTAGTGTTTCCTTGGGCTGATGGCTTCTTCCCAAACCTAACTCTTAAGCATTTTGTCTGTAAATGAGCAAAAAAAGTAAGCCGGATTAAAATGCTAAACGGCTCATTTATAGATAAAATGGAGTTGCAGCAACCAGTCAATTGGTGCCGCAAATGCTTGAGCACTGCTCCTAAGGATTCAGTAATAATTATTGGTGGTATTCTAAGGACTCATTTTTTTATGCCTAAGCTAGATCCCCGTTTAGCAACATGATTCATCTTTATTTCCTTAAACCAAATAAGCGGCAGTATAACCGTTTTAATAAATATTTTCTAAAAAACCTCACCGTGCCGCATTGTTAAAGCCCAATATTTGTAATGCAACTACAAAAAATGGGAGTGTTTCATTAGCAGGCATGGGTTATAT
>JAIOIM010000609.1 GCA_019912505.1 Ignavibacteriaceae bacterium | reverse complement strand
GAAATAAAATATGCAAATAATAACAGGACTACGTTTACTATAACCGGGCGAATTGAAAACCGGGAGTTTAGAAAAGCGTCAGACTCGATTACGCTCAGTGACCAATTTACTTTTTCTGTTTTTTTGCAGGCACCGGGCAGCCAAACTTATCAAAAAACCGGCGAGTTAAGTTTTGCTTTGCAAAAAAATAAAGACTATAATATCAAACAAAATTTTGATGTAGCTGCGCCGCTCTTTTGGTCACCGGCAAACCCTGCCTCATATAAAATTAGACTTGAACTGCGCCGCGGCGATGCTTTGGTTGACCGTACCGATGCAAGTGTAGCTGTTTATAACATCAAACCGAAGCGGGATTCTATTCTCTTTAACGGAAGCACATTAAAAATTAAAGGTGTTACTTATATCCCATCTTTTTATCAAATGGGTTCACTGGCTTCGTATGATAAAATGGAGAGTGACATTAGTTTGATAAAGGAAGCCGGCTTTAATGCTGTGAGGTTTGCAAAAAATGTTCCCCATCCTTATTATTTGGTGCTTTGCCAGAAACTTGGTTTACTTGCATTTATAGAAATACCACTAAACGGTCTGCCGGAAGGTGCTGCTGCTGAACCAAATTTTATAGTTCGAAGCAAAAATTTTATTTCCCATTTCATTGATGCTTATTCCAAATATTCTTCTGTCGCAGCTATAGGATTAGGAGGCGGTTACCTTCCAAACTTAACCGAACATAAAAATTACCTCGAAAAATTCGGCGGTATTATAAAAAAAGAAACCAACTTTATTACTTATGCGTCGTTTGCAGGTGTGGATTTAGATGAAATACCGAATATTGATTTATACGGTGTTGAGCTTTTTAATACTTCTATAAACGAAGTTGGTTTTGATTTTACACAATTGCAGAACCGGATGGGGCGAGGCAGAATCTTTATTTCTGAAGCTACCTGTACCGTTAACTCCGGCAATAGTGACGGCTATTTAAACCGCTATTCTTTTGAAGCCCAGGCAAAATATTTTGAAGATTTGCTAAATTACTCTGAGCAAAAACCGCTATTGGGTTATTTTATAAATTCTATGTTTGACTACTCCGGCGACTTTGCCTCATTCAGCTGCGGGTTTACAGAAAATAATCTTTATACCATCGGACTTTCAGGGTTCGAGAGAAAAACCGGACGTTTGAGTTATAAAGTTGTAACCGCAAAGCAGAACAATACGGAGCGTGTTACTATCCCTATTGGAAGCAAAAAAGATGAAGCCCCGATGTTGTTTATAATCTTTGGTCTGGGTTTGGCAATAATTCTTGGTGTGCTTGTAAACTCTGGCAAAAAATTTCGCGAAGATTCATCCCGGGCACTGTGGCGCCCGTATAATTTTTTTGCGGATGTCCGTGATCAGAGATTAATGTCTGGATTTCAATCGACCACACTTTTACTTATTATAATGGGCATTAGTGCGCTGCTTCTTTCCAACTTGCTTTTTTATCTGAAGATGAATATCATTTTTGAAAAATTGATATTATCTTTTGGCAGCGAATGGTTGATGAAATCAATAAACTATTTAGCATGGAACCCGCTGATGTCGTTAGTTTGGTTAACATTGTTATCCGGTGCGTCATTAATTATGCTTGTTCTTATCATAAAAATTTCGGCATCATTTGTTCACAACATAGTTTTTCTTTCGAGTTCGTTTTTTACAGTTATCTGGTCGTTCCTTCCGCTTGTACTGCTTATACCGGTTGGTATTATTCTCTATCGTGTATTAGAAGCCGATGTAGCTAATTTGTATATTTATATTTTGCTTGCAGTTTTTGCATTATGGATTATTCATCGGACAATAAAAGGTATTTATGTAATTTTTGATGTTAGCCCTGGCAGCGTTTATTTTTATTCGTTTCTTTTAATTGCCCTTTTTCTGGGTGGGTTAATTTTTTATTTCAACTACACGAACAGTTTTTTTGCACTATATAAAATTGGCGTTAAAACAGTATAATATTTTTTAGGTTTAAGGAAAAATTTGCATTTATCAAAGCTTGAAATATTAGGATTTAAATCTTTCGCACAGCGTACACAGGTTAGCTTTAACCAGGGGGTTACTTCTATTGTAGGACCAAACGGCTGCGGAAAGACCAATATTGTAGACGCAATACGCTGGGCTCTCGGCGAGCAGAAAAGCGGAGCCCTTCGAAGTGATAAAATGGAAAACGTTATTTTTAACGGCACTTCCAGTCGTAAACCTATGGGTATGGCAGAAGTGTCGCTTACCATTGAAAACTCTAAAGGTATCCTGCCTACAGAATATTCCGAAGTAACAATTTCCCGAAGAATTTTTCGTTCAGGCGAAAGCGAATATCTTCTCAACAAAAACATCTGTCGGTTAAAAGATATAACAAATCTATTTATGGATACCGGTATGGGCACCAACGCCTATTCGGTTATTGAATTAAAAATGGTTGAAACCATATTAAGCAACAAAGCCGATGAACGCCGTAATATGTTTGAGGAAGCTGCCGGCGTTAACAAATATAAACTCCGCCGCAGGCTTGCGCTCCGTAAACTTGATGATGTAAAAATCGATTTAACAAGGGTAAATGATATTGTTTCGGAAGTTGAGAAAAAAGTTACCTCGCTCGAGCGGCAGGCAAAACGGGCAGATAAGTATAATAAAATTTCTTCAACACTCCGCGAGCTTGAGCTTGATTTGGCAGAAAGAGAACTGGCTTTATTTAATCTTCAAAAAAATGAAGCCAAAGAGAAAAAAGAAGAAAACTTTTCTAAACGCCTTTCAATAGAATCGGAATTAAACAAACTTGAGGATGAACTCCGAATCATCAAACAAAAGTTGAATGAAACGGAGACCGAGCTAAAGAACAAGCGTTCGGAAGTTTTAGTTCAGACGGAGAAAATTTTTAATGTTCAGCGTCATCTTTCTGTTACTGAAGAACGACGTAAATCGTTGGATAAAAACATTCACCGCTTTAAGCAAGAACTAGAAGAACTCGTTGTCCAGCTAAAAGG